>NZ_JAHHPR010000690.1:0-10915 GCF_024606255.1 Endozoicomonas sp. SESOKO3 | reverse complement strand
CTTACAACCTTAGATATTTATATTTGGTTTTAGTTCCCTATGAATACTTAGACTTCTGACACTTCCAGCCTTGTCGAGGCTTCAACCTAAAAGGCTACAGCCAGCCTATTGCGAGCGGACATACGCAGAAGCTATGCATAGCCCAGGGATCAAATAAGTGTTGCAGCGAGCTGTTGTCACAGGTAGCGTTGAAACATTGACTCAAAGGATTGAGCACATGTTATCGACCCTGCTTCGTCTTCTTGCGATTCTTTCATCTCATCTGCTTAGCAATCATTCCTGGGCATCGGAACCCGAGCTCTGGTATCAGAAGGTCTGGTGCGAAGGTAAAGGTGGCGAAGTTGAAGTCAGGCTGGATGATGGGAGACGTGTTGATTGCATGACTGAAAGTCATGCCATTGAAATGGATTTTGCCAACAAATGGCCTGAAGCCATCGGCCAGTCCCTGGCCTATGGAATGCTGACCAGAAAACAGGCGGGAATTGTGTTGATTCTGAGAAAACCATCCGACCATGAATACTGGGATCGCTTACAGCAGGTTTTGGAGCACTATCAACTTCCGGTTACGACTTGGAAACTCGGTCCCTGAAACCGCCGTTTTTTCTTTTATGAAAAAAGTTTAATGATTCACTCATCTTCCGGTTACCTGCCTTCGATTATGCTACGCCCATCTTTTAAACAGATACCTATATCGATAGAAAACCGGAGACTCAAACCATGAATCCAACACTGTCTGCTTTCCTTGCTGCTTCAACGATTGCTCTGACCACTGGCAACGCAATGGCTGAATACACCGGCCCCAATAGCACACCCACCATCAATGATATTGCCACCATCATCGAAAACCCGGTTGATGACTCCCGGGTAGAACTGACCGGTTACCTGACCAATAAAATCGACGATGAGACCTACACCTTTTCAGATGGTAAAGACAGCATTCAGGTAGAGATTGAGTCCAGAGACATGCCTGACGTGCAGATTAATGAAAAGACCAAAGTTAACATTCTGGGTGAAGTCGAAAGCGGTGCTTTTGAAACCACCGAAATTGAGGTCGAAAAAATTTCTGTCATTTAAACAGACCTTCCGTTTGAAAAAGGGTTGCCAGAAATCCTACGGCAACCCTCAGTCCGTTTAAAACAAAGCCAAAAATAGTCGACTGAAAGGAACATCTAATCAATCGATCTGGTAAACCAGCGTAGAACCAGAGACTTCATGACCGATAATCAATAAAGGCTTTCCAGTTGGACTTTCAGAAGCCTCGACAAACTTCATCCCTTCGGGAGACACATCGCCTGCTTTTTCTGGCTCTTTGTCAGTATCAACAGAAAAGTCACGGTTGTAGACATAGCGGACAAACTCAGCTTCTGCTGGATCAGTCACGTCGTACATCAGGACACCACCGGTTCGCTCCAGGCCAATAAACGCATATTGACGTCCATCAATCTCACCCACGGCCAGTGCCTCTGGCTCAGGGCCTTTATCATCACTGCGGTTATCGCCTTTGGTTTCCTCGTCATTATTGTTGAAATGTTTACCCAGTACGGCTGCTGTCACTTCTTCAAAGTCACTACCCGAGTCATAAACCAGCTCACCCGCTTCGTTCCAGATAGAAAATGAGCGAGCGCCATAGGAGTAAAGTTCTTCAAACTGGCCATCGTTATCCGTATCACCCAGTGTGTTGGTAATTTTCAGGCGAGCAAGCTTTTTCTTATCTTTGGCTGCCTCAGCATTAGGATGCTCCCGGGCGACCTCAACCTTCTTGGTACGAACCTCTTCTGTGAACCCCAGGCAACCGTCTTCGTTATCGTATTTCAAACCACCTGAAGCCAGGCACTGATCTTCAGAAGCAGTTGTGTACCAATAATCTCTGGCATCACCTTCGTTGGCTGTCACAACATAGGTTTTACCTTCGACCGAATAGGTAGCAATGGTATCTGGCTGATACATACCGTAGACACCGCTCCATTTCTGAAGATTCACACCACCATCTTTATTGCTGGCATCCATCGCAAATTGGCCATAATCCTTATAGCCAAGGGGAACAATAGAATCAATTCGCGCATTGGCAATATCAACGAGTGCCAGGGCATTGTTTTCCTGCAGAGAAACGTAAGCAGTTCCGGAATCAGCAGAAACGGCTATGTACTCAGGCTCAAGGTCCTGAGCCACAGAGGCATCACGACCAAAAACCCTGACATCTTTCGGCAATTCACTGTTTCTGGAGTAGCCTTTGTTGAAAGCAGTGAAAGTAGCATGACGTGGTTCTTCCAGTTTGCCTTCAGAAGTCACCTTGACAACGCTGACCGAACCTTCCGGGTCATCTTTGTAATCTGATGAAGGTTCACCTTCGTTTGCTGTCAGCAGGTATTTTCCATCCGGTGTAAAGGTCACCATATCAGGCAGCGCCCCTACCAATTTATAATCACTGAATACGGCACCACCTTCGGTATCGAGCTTATAAACAATGACAACGCCTTTCTTTTGTTTGTCGCTATTTTCAACAGCAACAGCCAAAAGATCGCCATGAACAGAAACGCTGTTAGCGGTGCCCAGCTTCATGCCATCAATACTGGACTCAAGATTGATCTTGCCAATTTTGAGAATATTGGAATCCATGGTCGGATTAACAAGTGGCTGCCCCTTGAGGGATTTGCCACTGAGAATATCTATGGTTTTATCAAGGGCGTTGACAACATAGATAGACTGACTGGCTTTATGCCAGGCCACAATCTCTGCGGCACCTTTATGGTAACTGCCAGAAGCATATCGACCGATCGGCTCCATGGTGGGATGGGAAACTTCAGCATTTTCCTGAACCATTGAACAGCCAGCCAAAATAAAGGGAGCTGCCAGAGTGATAGCGTTGCGAGTAAGTTTCAGTTCCATTGAGGTTCCTGATTTTATTCAATTTGATCAGGGCTTTTTATAACGGTTGCAAATGACTGTTTAATGACAACTATGACATAGAGACAAAGTTGTCTCGCACCAACACTCTGAGGCTGCGCCAAAAGTGCGGCATTCTCTGTTTTGACAGCCTCCTCGACATGAGAACGAGAATGAGCAGAAAAGCTAACCAAAATCACAAACCCGGAGCAAGCTCCGGGTTATTAATATTCAGAGATGAATAATCTGAGCTTAAGCCTGCTCAACAGTATTCTTTTCAACGGCCTTGGGAGAAGCTTTAGTCAAACAGATAAAGCCAGCAATACCGGCTATCAGGGACGCAATCAGAACCCCTGCTTTGGCCAGTACTAAATCATTGGGGCTGCCAGCAAATGCCAGTTCTGATATGAAGATCGACATGGTGAAACCGATTCCGCCCAGAAAGGCAACGCCCACAATATGCAGGAAGTTACATTCATGAGGCAAGTCACCCCATCCCAGCTTCCAGCCTATCCAGGTGGCACCTGCAATACCAATTAACTTACCTAACACCAGACCCAGAGTGACACCCAAGGTGACGTTATTGAAAATCTCGGTATCCCCGGAAAAAACATCAAAGGGAATACCGGCATTGGCCAGGGCAAAAATGGGAATGACGATATAAGTCACCGGTAAGTGCAGGCTGGTTTCGATTCTCTGCAGTGGAGCTTCTGCCAGGCGAGTACCATTTCCAAGCGCCCGGACGTAAGCACGCATTTTTTCATTACGCAAAACGTCCTCACCAGGACGGTAACTACCATCAAATCGCCGAATCAGATTTTTTATCTGGTCACTGAATGCAACAGGATCGTATTTGGGTTTAGCCGGAATGGCAAAAGCGGTAATAACGCCAGCCAATGTCGCATGAATACCGGCTTCGTACAGCTGCAACCAGAGGCCACCACCCACCAGGAGATAAGGCAGTGGATTACGAATACCAAAAGCATTCATCACCCACAAAAAGGCAGTGAATCCAGCAGCCCACAGCAAAGCCACCTGATTGATTTCGTTGGTGTAGAAAACAGCAATGATCGCAATAGCTCCCAGGTCATCCACAATGGCCAAAGCCACGAGGAAGGTAATCAGACTTTTAGGAACACGGCCACCCAGAAGTGCACAGGTACCAACAGCAAAGGCAATATCCGTTGCCATCGGAATGCCCCAACCGTCTGCGGCAACACCTGTCGGGTTGATGCTGGCATAGATCAGTGCGGGCACTACCATACCCCCAATCGCAGCCATGATAGGCAATACGGCATGTTTGAGGTCGGAAAGCTCACCGACAAGAAACTCACGTTTGAGTTCGAGACCGACGTGGAAAAAGAAAAAAGCCATCAGACCATCATTGACCCAATGGTGAATAGACATCTTCAGGCCGCCTTCACCGATAGAAATACCGGCATAGGTTTTCAGAATCTGTTCATAGAGGGGAGACAGATTACTGTTCGCGATCACCAAAGCGATGACAGCGCAGATCATCAGAAGGATGCCGCTGGTCGTTTGACGATGGATAAATTCTTCAAAAGGCGTGAGGATACGGTCAAATGCCGCCTCCCAGCGAGCGTTATAAACCCTGCCTTTCCGACCAATAAATTTTGTAAAATTATTTCCCGCCACAGCAACTCCTCAAGAGCATCAAGCTTGACACCGTAGACTACATCATGCGTTTGTTGATGTCTCTTAAATGTTCAGCGAGTCTTTCAGTTGCCTTTAGTCAGTTATCTATCGGAGGTTATACCCCCATGAACCTGCTTACGAACTTCCGCTTCAAGACTTTGGAGTAAAAGGCTGGACATCCATCAATAGACGGCTCTCGTCTTTGTGCCGTCTTTTGTTGGTACAAAGCGGCTGCAAACAAAGGGGAATTCTTTTGTGGAAGTGTTAGGGTCAGGGATCCTTCGTAAGGCCAGCCCGCGATTTTTCACTAAAGGCGATACCTTTTTGTTATATTTCTCAAAATAAATGCTACCTTGACTTGACACAATTTGATACAAGATGAAGGCAGTTTACGATGAAAGAGTTAAGAATATCGCTTTTTCTTTACTTGATAACATCCGTATCAGTGGTAAATGCAAACCCTGAAATAATTCAAGCAGCTGAGAAATTTATACTTTTGAGTAACCAATTAGCGTTAAAAGTTATGCCTCCAGGAAGTCAAAGCCATGAAATATTTAGATCTATTAGTTTTAGCACTGGTTTGAATATAATGATTGACGATATCAGGGTACTTCTTTCTGAATTACAACACAGAACTACCAGAAAAGATTTAAGCGTAAAATCTTTGTTTGTTATGAATATGCCTAAATTGGTATTTCCTGTTTTTCCAACAACTTTTTACGAGTCTACTGCCGATTTTAGTTTGCAACAATTACGAGCATTGACATCCTCCCACAGCTAAAAAAAGTAGCAGTATCAAAACTGGTAAACAGTCTGAAAGGTGTTTCAAGCCGAAGACTGAAACAATATCATCTAGAGCTGATAAAGCCTGCATATATGAAGAATGCTCTATGGAGTCCGAGCTACTTTGCGGGTTCCGTAGGTGGTGCGCCGATTGAAGTTCTTAAGCAATACATCGAACAGCAGGATAGACCGCATTAGGAGTCCTATCGGACTCCGGGCTATCCTTCCCAGCACTAGAAGTACTGGGCTTGACGCTCTTTCCGGTCAGGTTTTAGTCTGGTGTTAATCATCACAGTTTCCAGACACCAAAAAATGAGAAAGGCCACCCGAAGGCAGCCTTTCTGTTTAGCTCACTGTATAAAAACAGGCGTCAGCCTATTGTTACACCTCGCCGAAGTTAAGAGCTTCAGACAGAGCCGCTTCAACTTCAGAAGCAGAGACCTTGCTTGGTACTTCAAACTCAGGCTCTTCGCGACCCTTACGACGTTCTTCGTGATAGGTCAGACCTGTACCCGCAGGAATCAGGCGACCGACGACCACGTTTTCCTTCAGTCCACGCAGGTAGTCACGCTTACCGGTCACTGCTGCTTCGGTCAGTACTCTTGTAGTTTCCTGGAAGGAAGCCGCAGAGATGAAGGACTCGGTCGCCAAAGATGCCTTGGTGATACCCAGCAGTACCCTGTCGTATTTGGCAGGGATCTGATCCTTGTCACCCAGCTTCTCGTTCTCTTCCAGAACGGACGTCAACTCTAGCTGATCACCACGGATCAGCGAAGAATCACCCGTGTCAGTGACTTCAACCTTACGCAGCATCTGACGCAGAATGGTTTCGATGTGCTTATCGTTAATCTTAACGCCCTGCAGACGGTATACGTCCTGGATTTCGTTAACGATGTAACGGGCCAGCTCACCGACACCCAGCAGACGCAGAATGTCGTGGGGGTTGGTAGGACCGTCAGAGATAACTTCACCCTTGGTCACCTGTTCACCTTCGAACACGTTCAGGTGACGCCACTTGGGAATCAGCTCTTCATACGGATCGCTGCCGTCGTTCGGAGTGATGACCAGACGCTTCTTACCTTTGGTCTCTTTACCAAAGCCGATGGTACCGGTGATTTCCGCAAGAATAGAGTGTTCTTTTGGCTTACGGGCTTCAAACAGGTCGGCCACTCGTGGCAGACCACCGGTGATGTCCTTGTTACCGCCGGACTGCTGTGGAATACGGGCAACAACGTCACCGATTTCTACCGTCGTGCCATCGGCCAGGTTCACCAGAGCGTTTGCAGGCAGGAAGTACTGAGCTGCTACGTCAGTGTTAGGCAGCTTCAGCTCCTTGCCATTGGCATCCAGCAGCTGGATAGCAGGACGAATATCCTTACCGGCAGAAGGACGATCCTTCGGATCCAGAACTTCGATGTTGGACAGACCGGTCAGTTCATCCGTCTGAGTCTTGACGGTAATGCCCTCTTCCATGCCCAGGAACTTAACGGTACCGGACAGTTCGGTCACAATGGGGTGAGTGTGCGGATCCCACTTGGCAACTATCTGACCGGCTTCTACATCAACACCGTCCTTAACAGACAGAACCGCACCGTATGGTAGCTTGTAACGCTCACGCTCACGACCGAATTCATCAGCAATGGCCAGCTGACCGGAACGGCTCACTGCCACCAAAGCACCGTCTTTACGTTCAACGTGCTTCAAGTTCAGCAGACGGGCAGTACCCTTGTTCTTAACAGAGATGTTGTCCTGTGCAGAAGCACGGGATGCAGCACCACCGATGTGGAAGGTACGCATGGTCAGCTGAGTACCGGGCTCACCGATGGACTGGGCAGCGATAACGCCGACTGCTTCACCTTTGTTAACGAGATGTCCACGACCCAGGTCACGACCGTAACATTTGGAGCAGATGCCGTAGCGGGTTTCACAGGTAATTGGAGAACGAACCTTGACTTCGTCAACGTTCATCAGCTCCAGACGCTTAACCCAGGCTTCGTCGATGAGGGTGCCGGCGGGCACAGCGATTTCATTCTCTGCACCCGGTTTGAGTACATCTTCAGCCACCACACGACCGAGGATACGCTCACCCAGAGGTTCGACAACTTCACCCCCTTCGATGTGCGGAGTCATCTGCAGGCCACGTACTGTGCCACAGTCGTCTTCAGTCACCACCAGATCCTGGGCGACGTCTACCAGACGACGGGTCAGGTAACCGGAGTTCGCTGTCTTCAGAGCAGTATCTGCCAGACCTTTACGGGCACCGTGAGTAGAGATGAAGTACTGAAGTACGTTCAGACCTTCACGGAAGTTCGCCGTAATAGGCGTTTCGATGATGGAGCCATCTGGCTTGGCCATCAGACCACGCATACCGGCCAGCTGACGAATCTGTGCAGCACTACCACGGGCACCGGAGTCAGCCATCATATAAACGCTGTTGAAGGATTCCTGCTCTTCCTCTTCACCCTGACGATTAATCACGGTGTCGGACTTCAGGTTGTCCATCATGCGCTTGGCCAGCAGTTCGTTGGCACGGGACCAGATATCGATCACCTTGTTGTACTTCTCACCCTGGGTCACCAGACCGGAAGCAAACTGGTTTTCAATCTCACGCACTTCTTCATTTGCGTCATTAATGATACGGCTCTTGTCGCCCGGGATAACGAAGTCGTTAACACCGATAGAAGAACCGGAGATGGTCGCGTAATGGAAGCCCATGTACAGCATCTGGTCAGCAAAGATAACCGTTTCTTTGAGGCCCACGTTTCGGTAGCAGGTATTCAGCAGGCGGGATATCGCCTTCTTCTTCATGGTCTGGTTAACCAGTTCGAAGGGCAGCCCCTCTGGTACGATTTCCCATAACAGGATACGACCAATGGTGGTATCGGCCAGGAAGGCATTGCTGTGCTCTACGCCATCGTCGTCTTTGTATTTTTCAGAAACACGTACCTTGATACGGGCATGCAGATCAGCATGACCGGTACGGTAGGCACGCAGGGCTTCGTTGACGTCAACGAAAGCCATGCCTTCACCCTTGGCGTTAATACGGTCACGGGTGATGTAGTAAAGACCCAGTACCACGTCCTGGGAAGGTACAATGATAGGCTCGCCACTTGCAGGTGCCAGGATGTTGTTGGTGGACATCATCAGGGCACGGGCTTCGAGCTGGGCTTCCAGAGTCAGTGGTACGTGTACCGCCATCTGGTCACCGTCGAAGTCAGCGTTATAAGCCGCACACACCAGTGGGTGCAGTTGAATCGCCTTACCTTCGATCAGAACCGGCTCGAACGCCTGGATACCAAGACGGTGCAGAGTGGGTGCACGGTTCAGCATCACCGGGTGTTCACGGATGACGTCAGCCAGAACGTCCCAAACCTCAGGGGTTTCACGCTCTACCATCTTCTTGGCAGCTTTGATGGTGGTCGCCAGACCTTTGGCTTCCAGCTTGCCGAAGATGAATGGTTTAAACAGTTCCAGAGCCATTTTCTTGGGCAGACCGCACTGATGCAGACGCAGGGTAGGACCTACGGTGATAACAGAACGGCCAGAGTAGTCAACACGCTTACCAAGCAGGTTCTGACGGAAGCGGCCCTGTTTACCCTTGATCATGTCGGCCAGGGATTTCAGAGGACGCTTGTTGGAACCGGTGATAGCACGACCGCGGCGGCCATTATCCAGCAGCGCATCTACCGATTCCTGCAGCATACGCTTTTCATTGCGGACAATGATGTCAGGAGCGTTAAGGTCGAGCAAACGCTTCAGACGGTTGTTACGGTTGATCACGCGGCGGTAAAGGTCATTCAGGTCGGACGTCGCAAAACGACCACCGTCCAGCGGTACCAAAGGACGCAGATCAGGTGGTAGAACTGGCAGAACGGTCAGAATCATCCACTCAGGGTTGTTACCTGACTTGTGGAAAGCTTCCAGCAGTTTCAGACGCTTGCTCAGTTTCTTCAGTTTGGTTTCAGAGTTGGTCTGCGGAATTTCTTCTCGCAGCATGTCCACTTCCTCACCCAGCTCGATGTCTGCCAGCAGAGCCTTGATGGCCTCTGCACCCATACGGGCGTCAAAGTCGTCGCCAAACTCTTCCAGAGCTTCGTAGTACTGTTCATCGTTGAGCAGCTGGTTTTTCTCCAGCGTCGTCATACCCGGATCAATAACAACGTATGACTCAAAGTACAGTACTCGCTCAATATCACGCAGGGTCATATCCAATAACAGACCGATACGGGATGGCAGGGATTTCAGGAACCAGATGTGGGCAACAGGGCTGGCCAGTTCGATGTGGCCCATACGGTCACGACGAACTTTCGCCAGGGCGACTTCTACGCCACATTTTTCGCAGATAACACCACGGTGCTTCAGTCGCTTGTACTTTCCGCACAGGCACTCGTAGTCTTTAACCGGGCCAAAGATTTTGGCACAGAAAAGGCCGTCACGTTCAGGCTTGAACGTACGGTAGTTGATTGTTTCCGGCTTTTTAACTTCACCGTAAGACCAGGAACGTACCATTTCTGGGGAAGCCAGACCGATACGAATCGAGTCAAACTCTTCTGTTTGGCCCTGGGTCTTGAGTAGATTCAGTAAGTCTTTCAAGATCGCATCTCCTCGATCCATCCGGTGGCCGGGCTATGCCCAACCAGCGGATTTCACGTATTCGTTATTCGGTGTCCAGCTCAATGTCGATACCCAGAGAGCGAATCTCTTTCAACAGTACGTTGAAGGATTCGGGCATCCCGGCTTCCATTCGATGATCACCATCGACGATGTTCTTGTACATCTTGGTACGACCGGTCACATCATCAGACTTAACAGTCAGCATCTCCTGCAGAGTGTAGGCAGCACCGTAGGCTTCCAGTGCCCATACCTCCATCTCCCCGAAACGCTGACCACCGAACTGGGCCTTACCACCGAGTGGCTGCTGGGTAACCAGAGAGTAAGAACCTGTGGAACGTGCGTGCATCTTGTCATCAACCAGGTGGTTGAGCTTCAGCATGTACATGTAGCCCACAGTGACAGGACGGTCGAAGGAATCACCGGTACGTCCGTCGTGCAGTCTTACCTGACCCGTGTCGCTGAGATCTGCCAGACGCAGCAACTCCTTCACTTCAGATTCTTTGGCACCATCGAATACCGAAGTAGCCATAGGTACGCCGCCGCGCAGGTTATGGGCCAGCTCCATGACTTCTTCGTCAGTGAACTTGTCCAGTTCCTCAACACGTCCGCCACCGACTCCGTTGTAAACCTGGTCGAGGAATTCACGGATTTCAGCCACTCTCTTCTGGGACTCGATCATGCGGTTGATCTTGTGGCCCAGACCACGTGCCGCAGCACCCAGGTGAGTTTCCAGAACCTGTCCTACGTTCATCCGGGACGGCACACCCAGAGGGTTCAGCACAATATCAACCGGGTTGCCTTCTTCATCGTAGGGCATGTCTTCGACAGGCATTATGATGGAGATAACACCCTTGTTACCGTGGCGACCCGCCATCTTGTCACCCGGCTGGATACGACGTTTGATCGCCAGATGATCTTTGACTATTTTCAGCACGCCAGGCGCCATGTCGTCCCCGGAATGCAGCTTTTTCTTCTTGTC
>NZ_JAHHPR010000689.1:0-14375 GCF_024606255.1 Endozoicomonas sp. SESOKO3 | reverse complement strand
AGTCGATCTCGGTACCGCGCCCCATAGTTCGGGCAATACGGGACAGGTTGACTGAGCCCATCTGGATGAGGCCAAAAATAACCAGCACAACGAGGTAAATACGGGATTGATGCCAGCCAAGAGAGGTTTTGAGGTGCTTTGCCAGTGAATGAGTGTGTTGCACGATGAGTTAATGGGCTTGCAGAATACCTGCTATCGGACACCTATTAACCTTTTCTTATCAAGCTTTGTCTCGAAATTGTCCCCTGCAGAGGCTCGCGAGGTAGCCGGCAAAGTAGTGCCCTATGTCATTGAGCAGAATAAGGACTTGTCAGAGATGAGTCTGCATGTGATAACAATTTTCTCAGACTCCATTAGGGAGGATGGGTTTGATGTGTTGACGTTGGCCACAGAGTGAGGAATAAACTATCTCTAGAGTACTCCTCACTTAACACTAATGAGTTAAAGGCATACAGTCCACGCCTATCTCTTGAAAATGAGAAACTATTTTTTTAAGCATGGGGTGTTCTTTGTAGTTAAATAAATCATTTCCAATACTGATTATTTTGTTGCTATTTCCATAAATAAGTTTGGCTGTGATCAAGGCTGTGCTGGAAAAACCAATGATATAATCATATTGATTTTTTATCATTAGCAACTCAATGGGTGATGAACCTGAGTATATTTTAAAACTTTTGGAACAAAACTCTATTTTTTTATCATGCCTGTTTGTTGGGTGCGGGATAAATAGTATATCTTTTATATTTTCCGAGCATAGATAACTAAGAAGGTTCTGGTTAATAGCTTTTGAGGCAGCTTCATCTGTAATGCCCGAGTTGGTTAGAGGTTGACCGATGATGAGTGCAGACTTAGTTTCTTGATTGTTGCGTGATATTGAAAATTCTGTTGTAAAGGGTGGGAGGTCTTTTGTCTTCTCTGCTGGTAAGTTTTCTGAGGTTCCCGGAATGGTATAAATATGGGATACCTTGTTGCTCAGCATCCCATGTCTGTCTTCTTTAAAAGGCGTGTACTTTAGACCGATCGCTTTATCAATAAGAGATTTCTTTCTTTTGCTTACTCGTTCTAACTTGTTTTTTGAAAGAGGATGAATTATCAGGTTAAGAGTTCCGTCAGGTATTATATTAAATGTGACTTTCTTTCCTGGAAATTGCTTCTTTGAGGCGGCAATGAAATAATTGTATCTTGTGCTGGATATTGAAGTTGAATGGAAATTTATAGATTCTGGGTTGTTGCTTTTAATTATTGAAAAAATGAATTTAATGTTTTCTCGGGTAGATAGCTTTCTTGCAAATATTGAAGCTTCTCGATATTTGAGAAGAAAAACATTTTTTAAACCATAGTCTTTTGCTGCTTCGTAATTCTGCTTCTTAAAGCAGAAGAAAAAAGAATCAGTGTCTTTGGAAATCAGTATTGAACTAACTAACTGGAATGATGAGTTAATGAAGAAGATATTAATTGATGAGTTCTTTGTTTTCATGGTGGATCAATTCTTTCTATGTGTTGGATTATTTTTTAATAAAGAGATTGGGGAGGCTGATTAGCTTCATTAATTGGTTTTTTCTTATGAAAATGAATATATAAGCTATAGTAATCTGTTTTCAGGTGGGGCATGATTTTCTCCTGCCTTTTAGGCCGGTGATTGATTTTATTAAAAATTAACATCCAGTAATCAATTCAGATTATTCTAAAGTGTGTTGTTGATCATCACCCGAGATCAGTTATAATGATCTCTGCGTCAAAGAAAAATTCAATAAGTGACCCGGTCATTCCCCCTGACGAAAGAATAGCTCCGAAGTCGATTAATACGTGTTTTCTAAGATAGTATCTAATAATTTATTTATTCATCCAAGTACCACCGATGCAATTAACATTTGGCAAATCCAGATAATCTTGCGCTGTTTCCTGTGTAATACCACCAGTAGGCATGAACTTCACGTCTTTATATGGGCCTGACAGTGCTTTCAAGTAGTCTACTCCCCCGAGAACCTTGGCAGGGAATAGCTTAAGCAGCTTGTAACCTTTTTCATGAGCGGTTTCAATTTCAGAAGGTGTGGCAACACCAGGAATAAAAGGCAAGTTGAGAGTCTCTGACTTTTTTACAACCGTGAGATTAAATCCCGGTGCAACACCAAAATCGGCACCAGCGGAAGCAGCCTGCTCTGCCTGCTGCTGTGAAAGGATTGTTCCTGCTCCTACTTTAACTGATGGAAAGTCTTCTTTTATCTTTCTTATCGCATCAAATGCGCACTCAGTTCTCAAAGTCACTTCAAAAAACAGAATAGCCATTCTTGATAAGTTGATTAATTCTATCTTTCAAGCCTTTGAGCTCGCTAATAACAAGTACAGCAACAACTTGCCCATTCAAGTAGTCCATAAACTTTACTCCTGTAGCATGGTCGTTAACTTATTAAGGACTTCGGCTTTGTTGTCATGATATACATCGGGTGCGACATAGCCCCAGCGAGCATGAACGACTTCCAGATTGCTGACCCAATTACACTTCTCTAAATGTTTATATGAATCATCAACAAAAATTGCCTTAATGACACTATTTTCTTTGATAAGAGCATCAATTAAACGGGATTTACAGCCGTGTTTTTCATAATCAGAAGCATCATATATTTTCACTTCCCGGCTAACACCATTTGTTTTCAATAGAGCTTGTACTGTTTCTCTGTCTTTTGTAGTGACAATGCAGGAATTTTCATAATTCTCAATCAAATCCAAGAAACCTCTCGATCCATCATAGAGCTTATTAAGAGCTAGCCAGTTATCCCAATTATTTTTTCTGAGGTTTTTTCTGACTGCAAAGAAGCTTGTCATAAACTCTTTGGCTTCAGTCCCGGGCTGGTCTGGCAAGTATTGAGGAAATTGCTCAATCAACTTCTGGTCAATAGCATTCAGTAAATAGTAATAGTTCCACGCAGGGCCTATTTGATAGCGTTGAGATAAAAAGGCTTTAGCATGATCGCTATTAATATCAACACCGTTTAGATTTTCTGCTTTTCCCGAGGTGATCATTGAAACAGAATAAGCTTCAGCAGCCGAATCAAAAATCACTCCGTCAAAATCAAGAAAGACCATTTTATCAGCAAGAACTTTATTCTCATTAGATTTATAAATGCCAATAAGGTCTCTCGCTATTTCATAGTCCTCGTATTCATCAATATCAATTCCTGCAATTTTAGAAACGCAGGACTTATAAGGCTTGACTCCTAATATATATTCGTTCTTGAGCATGTTTTCTTTGCTTGACATATACAGACCATTTGTAACCCTGTAAATATTTGGCAAATTCTGGCTGATGGTATGTTCTTTAGTTGCCTTATAATTTAATGCTGCATCATCATCCCAGAAATACTCTTTCAGTAAATTGACCGAAACCAAGCTGTCAAACTTAGTATTTACAGGTAGTACATGCTCTTTGTATTCACGAAAGCCCTGCAAATACTCCTGAGGACTCATTAAGGGTACAACACAGGTTACCCAAGCGATATGTTCATGAGGAATATCTTTTACTACGCCTACTATAACGTTACTAAAGGATGCTTTGTGACCGTCAGCCAGGTGAAATTCACGATGATGAATTTTTACGCCTTCATCAAGTGCAATTGTTTTCAGCTCATTAGCCTCGGTGCTGATATATATATTTTCAGGTGAAATGACTTTTTTAAGCTGTCGTATTTTCCAAGCTAATAGTGGAATATTATCTGGGCCTACGGGAAGAAGTGCTTTTTGCGATACGCGGGAGCTACCCAAGCGAACAGGTATTACTACTCCAAGATCATAATTTTTATACATACTTTTAACTTGTTTTTTTCTCAGACATCGATAAGAATTAGATAACGAGTCTCTGTTGTATAACGAGACCATATTAATTAACTTTTAATTGATCATTCCTTAAAGGCTAATAATTAATTTCGGTTCTTCATAGGTCAATACAGCACAGCTTATACTTTCAGAGAATAAAAAAATTCAACGCAAGCATTGTTTCGACAATCACGCTGGCGATTCATAATCAGCAACATCTCATTCTTCTGGAGAATAGCTAGAAATGCTACACGGCGAAACTGGCCTGCTCTACCATTATGGAAAATAGCGCTTTTGAGCTATTTTCACTGACGAAGTGTCATAATCATGGCATGACAGAGCAGGTTGGCTCTCATAGTCATATCCAGTGGCCAATTAATAACTTTGTCATAGAAGTATGATGTGATAATTGTTGATAGACAGTTGATAAATCAAAACGTAAGCATTCTTTGCAGGGATCTAACTCTGGTATGCCAGATATAAGACCATAAGCGTGTTGGTAAAAAAATGTTTATAGGTTAATAACAATGCGTGCTTTCATGATCTTATCCTGCACACTGAAAAATTTCATCGTTTCTTCTGAAAACAGTCTGGTCACCTGCACATGCTTTTGAATGGCTGCTTTGAGATCACGGCAAAATCATGAAAGTGATGGCCTGGCATGGGCTTTGTTAAGATAGCGTATACACATTGGCTGTCTTGTGTTTACTCTTCACGACTGTTTTGAAGGTTTCCGTATTGTTTAGCAGTATGACTGCAATTTGATCAAATCCTGCCAAGACTTCTGCATCATCATTTCTTCTAATTTGACACTCATCTTTTCTCATCGAAATATCAAGCTTCCAGTGAAGTTTATTCCTGATGCGACATATTCCCTGCTTGATATGGGAGACTAATAATAGAGATTTTTGAAATCAAATCCTGAGCACTCGTGCTGAGGTCATATCCTGATGTTACAGGCATAAGGTGACAGACGTATGAGTAAGAAAACAAATATAAGCTACAGATTACTGGATTCACGGGCTTTCATGATTTCTCCGTGATTTCGTCTGGTTTTTTCGGAATTTCGACGTGGCTACCGCACGAGATGCTATGGCAGAATTATATATGCTGCATTTTTGGCTTCAATAGGTATTAATCTAATTTCGATTGGTAGAGGCTGTGTAAACAATGCCAGAGTCGTCGGTATTATCTTTGGTTTTTGGTGTTTTTACTTGCATGTGTGCGTAGATGTTTTGTTCGAGATGATGCTTTCTAGACAGATGACGAAGGTTCACGATTGTCGAGCGATCTGGAATAGCAAGATCCAGGGGATTCTCCGGCTTGGTTTGGCCGGAGTTATTGCATTTCAAAGTGGAGTTAACACAGGCTCCAAAGTAACAGTCAGAATGATAAACCAGTTTCTCAAGGACGGAAGGCATATACTTCTATGCATTCCTGCCACCGCCCCAAAGATTTTGTTTTTTCACAAGCCTGATCACTTCAAAGGCGAGTGCCTTCTGAGCCTTTTTATCAAATCGCTTATAAGCAAGGTTATAGTGCCTGAAAAAAAGCACTCTATCCTTAGCGGTAAAATGTTTGAAGGATATTCTCTTAATCAACTGGACCAGATTCTTTTTCACCAGTGAAAGAGGCACTTCTGAGTGGAAACTGTTGCGTTCAATATCGATCATAACGAAACGTGGAGGCAGGCTCGGTTCCATCAAAATATTGCCTGCGCGCAGGTCTCCATGAACAATACCTGCTTTGTGCATCTGACCAATATAGTGGCCAAAAGCCTTGATCCATGCTTGACGCATGGGCTCATCATTTTCAGGTTTTTTGACCAGATATTCAGAGGCAGAGCCATTAGGACCCGCTGCAGTAATTAAGTAGTGATTCTTATTTTTGAGCACTCCGGATGCCAATATTTCCGGAATTTCAAACCCCGCATCCACTGCAATTCTGGCCTGTTTCACCCAAACTTCACAACGAGTGCCCCTGATTTTGGACTTAAGAATTTCCAGGTTGCTCTTGGGTATGAACTCTTTGAAGTAGCAGCCAGGAGTGCCGATATAGCGTGCCATTCTGGCCTGTTTGGAACAGCTGATCCACTCCCAGTTGTCAGGAAGGATATTGTTTTCAAGTTGGGAAACATCGTGCTCAAAGTCAGGCTGCATAGAACGGTTTTTTTGCTCACTGGCTCAGACAATCTGATGGAGCGAGAGTATAACAGATAGATCATTGATCTGAGGAGTGATTTATTCTGCAGCTTCCGCTGGGCCGGATCATATTCAAGTCACAACCCAGTCGCAAAAATCAGTGCTGATCGTCATGTAATTCCCGTCTCATTGTCTCTGGTTTAAAAAATACCCGGGAGTGGCATTTTTTAGTTGGCGCAAGCAGCTCACAGAAAAAAACGGTGCGAAAGCCTTTAAGTGATAAGAGTAATTGTCGATGCCGATATAAGCAGCAGACAAACCAGAGGAAACTGTATGCCTGCAGTTCAACCATCTAAAGCACAGACCCATTATCTGCCCAGAGATAATGACTATGTTTATTCTCACAACCGCTTTGGTCGTGGTTGCCACTACGTTGGTCGGTTTCTGTCCCGACCGGTTTCACTGGTCGCCAATTCGGCAACAAAGCTGTTCGCCCATGACCGGCCAGGCAAAAGCAACACGCCTGCCGAAGGTGAGAAACGGAAGCAAAATGTACCACTGTGGGCCAGGAAGGTAGCCCGGGCGACTGCCGTTACGCTATTTCTGGTACCCTCATTGGCATTGGGAGCATTGGGGTTCTCCCTGCGCATGATCGGCAATCTGTTCAGGAACGAAATTTCCCTGATTCAGTCTTCAGTTCCACCCGCAATTTATAATCCTGAGCGGGGCCTGCATTTGATGACCTATAACACTGGCCTGATGCCGTCGTTTATCCGTAACCTGAACGACCTGCGCTCATCACAGCAGCGTAGTCATGAGATTGCCGAAGCATTAACCCGAAATCCTGATGCTACTCCGGATGTTGTCTGCTTCCAGGAGGCGTTTGACCAGCAGGCGACGAAGCAGCTCTGTAAGGATCTCAGTGGCCACTACCACCATATTGTTCACAGTGTTGCGCCCCGGGAAACCGGATTGAGCAGTGGTCTGGCCATTGCCAGCAAATATCCCGTAAAGGAGGCAACATTCCGGCCTTTCTCTGATCTGGCAGCAGAAGACCAGCTGGCCAATAAAGGCTTGCTGCGGATCGTGCTGGATCTCGGCAACGATAAAACGGCCGTTGTTTATAATACCCACCTTCAGGCCAAGGATGGTCAAACCTATGAGGCGATTCGCTATAACGAGCTGCTTCAGATAAGAGCTTGGGTTCAGGAGGATAGCGATAACGACAGGCGTAATAACATACACCACCATGGCACCTTCCTGATGGGAGATCTGAACAGTGCCCGGTCAGACGAGCAGGGTAGGGTGAGTAAAAACTCAGAGTTCGAAAATGCCATGATGGCACTGGGAACAGGTTTCTCTAACAGTTACTACGATACCCATGATGAAGAAAATGATACCCGGCTGGTTGACCGCAGCGAGTCATTTTTTGTCAACAGTGACCAGGCAAGCATCGAGCCGGAAGATCGTCGGGAGCCCGATGGAACATGGTATCTTGGCGCCGGAAACAGAATGCATCAACCATGGGGTAGCAGGCGCTGGAAAGATCATCCCGAGGTGGCAAGGCAGTGTATTTATGACTTCCAGATGGTTCATGGGGACACTGAAAAAAAATGGGCATCCCATACAGAAATACGGCAACTGGGGCTCGATGTTAATAATGATCTGGAAAGCGGGTTATCTGACCATTTGCCGGTGTCGGTTATCTATCGGGAAGCGGAAGGATTTTCTGCTGTCATTGCTGGCTTGGAGCTGGAGGATTATAAGGCCCCGAAGGTCAGGGAACTGGTTAATAAACTGAAGCTTGCCTATGGCCATCGGTCCGGTAATCAGATCAGCGAGAATCTGGTTGATCCGCAGTTCGCAGGCGTCAATCCCCTGCATAAAATTGCTGAACTCAGGGATCAGAATGAAGGGGAACCTGATATTGTGAGTGAGCTTAACCGGCTTGAAAAAATGGTCAGGCAAAGCATGAATCCTGTTTCCGGAACGCCTGGGTCGAACATCGGGTAAACTGTAATTTCTGTAATGCGGTTGTTTACGCTATTGTCATTTATTTTATGACATAATGAGAAGTGCTGTTCCTCTATATGGATTCAACGAATGTGTATAGTAAATATCGGTTTTCTATACATGTTCTGATAACCTGTATAGAAAATGGCACTTTCCTATACATGTTGTGAGTCACTGTGACCCCTTACCAACCAACTGATCTACCCCTGCCCCGGGAAAATGAGCTGGAAACACGCCGGGTATTAAAAAAACTGGCTTTAGCCCACCGGCATCTGGCAGAACTTAAAGGAGTAGTACGCTCTATTCCCAACGAAACCATCTTGATCAGCACCCTGACGCTTCAGGAAGCCAAAGACAGCTCAGAGGTGGAGAATATTGTCACAACTCATGATGAACTGTTTAAAAACAACCTGACAGTGCTACCCTACAGCCCGGCAACCAAAGAAGTTAAAAGCTACTCCAGGGCACTGAGCCGTGGCTTCGATACCGTCAGAAAAACAGGAATGCTTCGCTTTCAGGATATTCTCGATATTCAGCAAACACTGGAAGAAAACCGGGCAGGCTTACGCAAATTGCCCGGTACCGAGCTAAAAAACACCTCCACGGGTGAAGTTATTTATACCCCTCCTCAAAACCCGGAAAGGGTTGAGTCACTTATGACAAACCTGGTGGCTTATCTCAATGATCATGGGCTTTCAGACAATGATCCGTTGGTGAAAATGGCGGTTATTCACTTCCAGTTTGAAAGTATTCACCCATTTTACGATGGGAATGGCCGAACAGGTCGAATCATCAATATACTTTATCTGGTCACTCAGCAGTTGCTGGACCTGCCAGTGCTCTATTTAAGCCGTTATATTATTCGAAACAAGGCTCAGTACTACTCACGGTTACAGGCAGTGAGAGACCTTCAGGATTGGGAAGGCTGGTTACTGTTCATGCTTGAAGCCGTATCAGAAACGTCAAAAGAAACCACAACTCTGATTGATGAAATAAAAACCCGGATGCAGGCTGTAAAGCATAGAATGCGTGAAGAACTACCTAAAATTTACAGTCAGGATCTGCTCAATCATCTGTTCTGCCATCCTTACACGAAAATCGAGTTTATTGAAAAAGAGCTGAATGTTAGCCGACTGACCGCCACCAAATACCTGAATCAGCTGTGCAGCAAGGGCTTTTTGCTTAAGCAGAAAATGGGGCGAAGCAATTATTATATTAACGAGCCTCTGGTTGACTTGTTCCTGAATATTGGTCAGTGATCATCATCGATTTGGGAAAGTCAGCCATAGAGACAAGCTCTCAGATCGGTTGCCGAAGGGTACTTTTCTGCATCGTGCTTTTCAAAATCCTTGTTTGTTACAATAGCTGATCAGAAAAGGTATTACGGATTCCTGAATGAGCCAGCTGTTACATCAATTACTCTTTGATCAGGCTGAAAAACCACCTCTGCATGAGGCTCTGGGGGTGAAATCTCAGTGGTATGATTATGCTTCGGTTGCCTTGCACGTAAAAAGTGTAGCCTCAGGCTTGCAGAGACTGGGACTATCCAGACATGAGAGGGTGGCTGTTTATCTGCCAAAAACCGCTGAGGCTGTTTTCAGTTATTTTGGAGCAACGGCAGCCGGTGGGGTCATGGTTCCGGTCAATCCTGTGTTAAAAGCGCCTCAGGTGCAGCATATTCTGGCGGATTGTAAAGCCAGAGTTCTGATCACGAATAAGGCTCGCTTCAGGCAGATGGAGGCCAGCCTGACTGATTGCCACGATCTGAGCCATGCCATTCTGGTGGATGGGTTCTCAGAGGAAAAAAGTCGTGTTCGGGTTATTGCCTGGCCAGATTTCCTGAAGGAAGAGGACACCTGGTCTCAACCGCCCACTATTGATATGGATATGGCGGCCATTCTCTACACCTCCGGAAGTACCGGTAAGCCCAAGGGGGTCGTGCTTTCTCATCGTAATATGGTGGCCGGGGCGTATAGTGTCTCTGAATATCTCGGGAATACCGATCAGGATCGACTTTTATGTGTACTGCCATTTAGTTTTGACTATGGTTTCAGCCAATTAACCACTGCCTTTGCCTCCGGTGCCAGCTGCTACCTGCTGGAGTATCTGCTGCCCGGAGATATCATCAAACAGGTGGCTCAGCAGAAGATTACCGGCCTGGCTCTGGTGCCTCCTCTTTGGGTGCAGCTTTCTGAAATGAGCTGGCCTGAAGAAGCGGCAGTGAGTCTGAGGTATTTCACGAATTCGGGTGGGGCTATGCCATCGTCAATACTGGATGCGCTTAGAAATAAAATGCCACAGGCTTCACCTTATTTAATGTATGGCTTGACGGAAGCTTTTCGATCGAGCTATTTGCCACCTGAAGACGTGGATCATCGTCCAGGTTCTATGGGCAGGGCTATTCCCAATGCTGAATTACTGGTCATCAATGAGAGTGGGCTACCCTGTAAACCCCATGAGCCGGGTGAGCTGGTTCACCGGGGAAGTCTGGTGGCGCTCGGTTATTGGAATGACCCTGAACGAACCAGAGAGCGTTTCAAACCTGTACCTTTGTCTATTCAGGAAATCCCAACCCCCCTGAGCTGGCTGTCTGGTCGGGTGATATTGTCACCCGGGATGAAGACGGTTATTTGCATTTTGTTGGCCGCAAGGATGACATGATCAAGACGTCGGGCTACCGGGTGAGTCCCAGTGAGCTTGAGGAGCTAATGTACACATCCGGGATGGTGGCTGAAGCAGCGGCTATTGGTGTTTCCCATCACCGGCTGGGTCAGGCTATCGTGCTAGTCGTGGTATCTGCGACAGATGGGCCTGTTGAAGAGAAAGCGGTTATCAAACATTTCCAAAAACACGTGCCAACCTACATGGTGCCTTTGCGGGTGATTACTCAAAGTGCTTTAGCCAGAAATCCAAACGGCAAAATTGACCGAAAAACCTTAGCTGCAGAGTACGAAAATCTGTTTGTATCCGGAGAAAATAAATGAGCAAGCAGCACGATCGTCTGCAGAGAATTTCAGTTAAGAATAATCGTCTTCAGGTCGCAGGTCGTCCTGCTGATCAGCTGGTTGCCATGGCGGGCGGAACACCTTGTTACATATACGACAGAAAGTCTCTCACTGAGCGTGTTCGGTCTCTGCGTACGGTGATGCCTTCTGACTTAAAGATGCATTATGCGATCAAAGCCAACCCAATGCCCGCCGTTGTTCATCATATGGCAGGTCTGGTGGATGGCCTGGATGTGGCCTCCCAGAGGGAGATGATGGTTGCTATCGGTTCGGGTGTTGATCCTGAATCGATTAGCTTTGCCGGGCCAGCAAAAAAAGTAGAAGAACTCAGGGCGGCTGTCGCTGCGAGCATAGTGATTAATGTCGAATCCAGCCTGGAACTGGAAAGGCTTTATCAGCTTTCCTCTGAACTGCAGTTGAAGCCCAAAGTAGCTTTTCGCGTCAATCCAGACTTTGAGCTTAAGTCGTCTGGCATGAAAATGGCTGGCGGCCCAAAGCAGTTTGGTATTGATGCTGAATTAATGCCTGAAATGTTATCTGAGCTGGATACCGGAAAAGTGGACTTCTATGGTTTTCATATTTTTTCCGGATCACAGAATCTGAATCCAGATGCGTTGATTGATGCTCATGGGAAAACATTTGAGCTGGCTGCACGACTCTGTGAGTTGGCTCCTGTCCCGGTTCGGCATATCAACATTGGTGGTGGTCTGGGGATTCCTTATTTTCCGGGTGAGCAGGCACTGGAAATTATCCCCATTGCTGAACATCTTCAAAAGCTGATGGAGGCTCGTACGGGCCGATTAAAAAATGCTGAGCTGGTTATGGAGTTAGGTCGATACCTGGTCGCAGAAGCGGGTTACTACTTCTGCCAGGTTACGGATAAAAAAGCATCCAGAGGTCAGACTTTCCTGATGACCGATGGCGGGCTGCATCATCACCTGTCAAACTCGGGAAATTTTGGGCAGGTTATCCGTAAAAACTACCCTGTTCTGATTGCTAATCGCATCGCATCGGAAGAGAAAGAAACCGTTGAGATCGTTGGACCATTATGCACCCCCCTGGATATTGTTGGGGCCAAGCTGGAGTTGCCTGTGGCAGATGTGGGTGATCTGGTTGTTGTGTTTCAGTCGGGTGCTTACGGAGCTACGGCCAGTCCGCAGAAGTTCCTGAGTCATCCTGAAGTGAAAGAGCTTCTGGTTTGAGACAGGTCAGTCGGTATCGACAGGTTTGCGAAGGTAATGGCTATGGTCTACACATTTTGTACGCATTATTGTACGAATCTTTACATACGAATAAAACGGGTGAGAGAGTATGGAAACTGTTCAGGTGAAAGTATCTGACTTTCGAGAAAACTTGCAGGTCTGGCTTGCACGGGTCAGCAATGGAGAAAGCTTGGCCCTATCCAGACATGGTAAAATTATCGCACGTATTATCCCTGAGCCAGATGGGGAGAGTGAGGCCAGAAACAGGCTAAACAAAATGGCTTCTCAATGCCAGATAGGAGATGTTATTTCACCGCTCGGCGAAAGCTGGGATGCCGAGAAGTGATCATCCTGGATACGCATGTGCTGATATTTGATGCTATCGCCCCAGACAAATTGTCAGCTAAAGCGCACAAAACTCTCGAAGCAGGAAGAGAGAAAGGCGAACTCGCATGCTGTGATATTTCTATGTGGGAAATTTCTATGCTGTTAGCAAAAAAGCGTTTGACCCTTAGTGTGGATATTAGTAGCTTTCTTAAAGATGTTATTAGTGCTAACAGGCTTACTGTACTTCCTATATCACCAGAGATTGCAAAACTCTCTATCAGCTCTTGTTTTAGCCATAAGGATCCTGCTGATCGTTTCATTGGTGCCACCGCGATCTACTACCAGGCATATTTGGTAACATGTGATAGTAAACTTACTGCGGTAAGAGAATTGAAGACATTGTGGTGATTGCCAGCCAGTTATGTTGGCCTATCTGTAAAGCAATGAGTGTCAGGGCATTACAGGCCGATGAGCGGTGGCTCGCGGGAAAACGATTGTTGCTGTCTCGTTTGAAATTTTTTTCTCAGCAGAAGCAGTACAGAGGCAGTATTTCGGCAGACAAAGTGAATGCCAGTTACTCAGGTTTAGTGGTGTTGGCGACACCCTGTAGTGCTGTTTTTGTTGCTCAGGGCGAACGTTATGGGACATAACAGCTTGGCTGTTGGCCACAACATATAGCCTTTTTATTTCGTAGTTTATAAACTACAATTTATTATATGATCACCATTAGAGAAACTGAAACCTATCGTAATTGGGAGCGCAAGTTAAAGGATGCCCGGGCAAAAGCCACCATAGCAGCTCGAATATTTCGCTTGGCTAACGGCCTTCCTGGTGATGTTTCCCCAGTTGGTCAGGGGGTCAGCGAGCTGAGAGTTCATTATGGCCCCGGATACCGAGTGTACTTCCGCCAACAAGGAGGCGAGATCATTCTTCTGCTGTGTGGAGGGAACAAGAGCACGCAGAGCAAAGATATAGAACTTGCAAAACAGCTGGCAAAACAATGGAGGAAAAAATGATGACTGAACCCGTATACGATTACGATCCCGCAGAAGCACTGTACAGCCCGGAAGCCAGAGAGGTGTTTATTACTGATGCTTTTGAGACTGGTGACGCTTCTTATATTGCCAAGGCTCTGGGGGTTGTTGCCCGGGCTGAGGGTATGAGCAACGTTGCCAGACAAACCGGCCTTTCCCGTGAGCAACTGTATCGCTCATTTAGCGAAGACGGAAACCCAACATTAAAAACCATCCTGAGCGTTATGCAGGCTCTGGGTTTTGGCATCACTCCAAAATCTCAAAAAGCCTGACACATTGGGCTGATTTCGGGACAAAAAACGACTCAGGAAGCTCGGTTAATATAGCTCAACAAGCTACCAACTGTTTCGAAGATGGTCGCATCAATATCATCATCGGCTATGTTGATGCCAAAAGACTCTTCCATAGCGGTAATCACCCCCACTACGGCCATGGAGTCAAACTCAGGAAGAGCACCCAGAAGTTGGGTCTCTTCGTCAAAGGTCTGGGTCTCGACCTCCAGCACTTCCGCCAGTATCGTTTTGAGTTCGTCAATGTGTGCCATTTATGTTTCCTGGTACTGCCGATCTGGAGTCCGGCCCTTGAACAGACTGTGCAAATAAATCAGAGGGGCAACTCTATAGAGTTTCAGGGTTAGTATCAAGCTGGTGGTGTTGGTGTGTTTGCTGCGTTCTGCTCAGTTCATCAAGGACAGCAAATAGCGCCCATAACCACTCTTCAGGAGACCTGTTGCCAGTTCTTGAAACTCTAAGTCATTAATCCAGCCATTCCTCCAGGCAATTTCTTCCAGAGCCGCAATTTTCAAGCCCTGACGTTTCTCTATTGTTTGTACGAAGTGGCTGG
>NZ_JAHHPR010000688.1:0-1208 GCF_024606255.1 Endozoicomonas sp. SESOKO3 | reverse complement strand
CCCTCAAAGGTTCTGGCACGCTGAGCAAAAATATCCAGAATCAGTCCGGTGCGGTCGATGACACGGCATTCCAGCTCTTTTTCAAGGTTTCTTGCCTGACTAGGCGACAAAGCGTGATTAAACAGAACAACTTCAGCCCTTTGCTGAAACACGGATTGACGGATTTCTTCAACTTTGCCAGGACCCACAAAATAGCGGGGAGAAGGAGACCGCACGTTCACTGTGATAAAAGCCAGAGTTTCAACACCAGCGGAACGAACCAGCTCCATAAATTCCTGCGGATCTTCCCGTTCCTTGTCTTCACTCATATCCGGATGAACAAGGATTGCACTTTCACCACCTTCATGGCGTTCAAAAAACAAACAGAACTCCTGAAATTATTTTCTTTCACAAGGGACCAGTGACCATAAAGCAGACGTCGTTCCCGGATGACTCAAGACCAGATGGCATTATGGCAGGACGACAATGTTTCTCTTATGGCTGCTAACTGCGACCGGAACCATTCATTTACGCAGCAGAGAGTATTAAACGACCTGAATTATTCGTTAAAAACAAGCTGCCAGCGTGTCAGTATACCGCCCGATTATTGTTCTACACAGCTGTTTCTTCCATATGACACTGTTCATAGTGGAAAATGCTTCAATCGTAGACGCAGTGTTTATAAAACTCTTAAACGTCAAAAGGCGCTACGAAAGCGCCTTCTAATCAACCAGCAAAAAGTTTATTCCTGCTCGTCGTGCTCGGCCATGCCTTCCTGCCCCTGCATCGGCAGACGTACCGGACGGCTTGGCACTACAGTTGATACTGCGTGCTTGTAAACCATCTGGCTAACAGTGTTTTTCAGAAGGATTACGAACTGATCGAATGATTCGATCTGTCCCTGGAGTTTGATGCCGTTTACCAGGTAAATGGAAACCGGCACGCGCTCTTTACGCAGCACATTAAGGTAAGGGTCTTGTAGAGAATGCCCTTTTGACATTTCTGTACTCCTTATTAATTCTCGGGTTTTTGAATAGCCTTTGTTCACTTCTAGTTGGGCTATTCGCTCGACCGGCAGTGCCAGTACCTGATTGTTCAATCTGTGTACAGCCCAGAAATTCAGCCGGGCAACAGTAAGCGAAGCCCCACACTGCCATCAATAGGTAATACTAGCTACTCATACCGGACCTGCAGAAACTATTGCAGGTGCTCACGTACCAGCCTTTTCC
>NZ_JAHHPR010000687.1:0-1080 GCF_024606255.1 Endozoicomonas sp. SESOKO3 | reverse complement strand
GTTCTGACGAAATCGCTGCCCTGGGCATCACCAATCAGCGTGAAACCACTGTCGTTTGGGATAAAAATACTGGCCGTCCGGTCTATAACGCGATTGTATGGCAGTGCCGGCGTACAACCGAAATCTGCGAGCAACTGAAGAAAGAAGGTCTGGAAAGCTATATCAGGGAAACTACCGGTCTGGTTTTGGATGCTTATTTTTCGGCAACGAAAATTAAGTGGATTCTGGACAATGTAGAAGGTGCTCGTGAAAAAGCTGAAAACGGCGACCTGCTGTTCGGTACCATCGATACCTGGCTGACCTGGAAACTAACTGACGGGCGTGTCCATGTCACCGATTACTCGAACGCTTCTCGTACCATGCTTTACGATATCAACAGGCTGGAGTGGGACGAAAAACTGCTGAAGGCCATGGGCATTCCTGCCTCCATGTTACCGGAAGTAAAATCCAGTTCTGAAGTGTATGGCCAGACGAACATCGGTGGCAAAGGGGGTACCCGCATTCCTGTAGCCGGTATTGCAGGTGATCAGCAGGCTGCTCTGTTTGGACAAATGTGTCACGAAAAAGGTATGGCCAAGAATACCTATGGCACAGGCTGCTTCCTGCTCATGAATACAGGGAGTGAGCCGGTTAAATCTGAAAACGGTCTGCTGACGACCATTGCTTTCGGCATTGATGGCAAAGTGCAATACGCTCTGGAAGGCTCCGTATTTATGGGCGGTGCTTCCGTTCAGTGGCTTCGCGATGAACTGGGACTGATTCGTGACGCGGCTGACACAGAATACTTCGCCAGTAAAGTTAAAGACACTAACGGTGTTTATGTTGTACCTGCTTTTGTCGGGCTGGGCGCTCCCTACTGGGACCCCTACGCACGAGGAGCAATCTTTGGTTTGACTCGTGGCGCTAACCGTAATCACATTGTTCGTGCAACATTGGAAGCCATTGCTTATCAGTCCCGTGATCTGATCGATGCTATGGAGCAGGATTCAGGTATCGAGATGAAACAGCTGCGTGTCGATGGTGGTGCGGTCGCCAATAACTTTTTGATGCAGTTCCAGTCTGACATTCTTGGCACTGAAG
>NZ_JAHHPR010000686.1:0-2661 GCF_024606255.1 Endozoicomonas sp. SESOKO3 | reverse complement strand
TGACATTGGAGGTGTTTGACTGGATCGGTTTCGGGCTAGAGGGGCTTAGGTGGTTAAGCCCGTCCTCCAAGCAGCTATTTTCTTCCCATCGGACAGCACCAAAGCTACTCTACACCGAGTTACGCAAGCCGACCAGTGGGCTGAAAAAAGCCAAGGGGCTGGGTAAAAAAGTCGCTCGTTTTTTGCCTGTAGCGGGTTTCGGTGTGCAAACAACCAGTCTCATCCTGACCGGAATTGAATATGAAAACGAAAAGGATCCGGAAGTCAAGAAACTCTTGGAATCCAGGGTGATCTTTGAGTCGGTGGATATGGGTATCTCCACTATTTCGGAGTTTCTCGGGCCTTACGGGCTAATGATTGACACTGTCATGCACTACGTCAGGGCTATTTTTGACTCGTATTATAAAGAAAAGTTAGAAAAGCTGGCCTTTAAAAAGTTACGGGACGCTGCGGGCAAGGCGACCCAAACCTTTAACCCGATTCACGCCCAGCTGGACCCCAAAAGCTACCTGTACGGCAACCAGACCATCAATGCTTTGATGAGCGGGGACGGCAAAAATCTCCTGCCCGTAAACATCCAGACGATCGACCTGGTCAACAAGACCCTGACCCTCGGGGGAGGCTATTCATTCCGGACAACCTTCATCGCCGGAAAAAAGAACGACTGGAAACAGAAAAAGTGTAAGGATAAAACCACCGTAGAGTACAACAGGTTTGAATGCGCCAGCGATATCAACGAGCTCCACTACTCCTCGGTTCCCTACCACCTGATCGACAATGCCCTGAAGACATTATGCTCGAAGGAGCCGCGTTTAACCCCCTACCAATGTGAAAGAGGAGTGTTTCACAACCTGGATCAGATGACCGACAAAAAGATGATTTTAATGCCTTCCACACCCGAGTGGGATGTCAGACTCGGTTACACCCGAACTGACCAGACCTTTAAGGGGAGTGCGCCAAAAAGCAGCTCTCCCGGTGCAAAGCTGCTGAATGCCGTCAGCAATGAACTGCTGCAACTGTTTTACCAGAAAAAGGTAAAAGACACCAAGATCAGTACGTGCAAAAATGCTCCTTTGTGTGATGAATTTAAAGTCAGATACACGGATAAATACATTGGCCAGATGTTCACCCATACGGACGCTTTCGCGTACCGTTTCTCACGCAGCCACGTGTATCTCGATGAAAAAGATCACATCCTCGTCTTTCACAAGGTCCCTGAATTCATCTGGCTGCTGAGTTACGACCTGCATAGCCCTGTAGGGGGCAGCAACACCTACCTCCTGATGTCCAACGGTGCCCACCTCATCCGCATTCACCCCCGTGGAAAGACCGCCGCTACCTGGGTGTTGAACTACAACGGACAACGCCCCTATGCCTGCATAACCGAGCAGGCCGGCGGGACGCGAAGCTGTTCAACCGTGCTGAACCAGACCGAAAAAACCTGGACCCTCTACCTGGGTGAGACCTGTTTCCGGTTTCCTGCCCCGACGCCGGACACCCCCTATAGAGTGATAGCCCAGGATGCCAACGCACAGTTTGAATGGCTGCCGACGGATCGCAAGGTAATTCGCCGTTTATACGACACTAAGAAACTGAATGAAAAGGAGTTAAGGGCACCGAAACTGCTCGGAATAACGACCCGTCACACCGCTTTCAGCCGGTTTCTGCCGTTGGAACTGAAAGAATGCCAGGCCACCTCGATCTATGCACACTGCATGGCTCAGGCGCCGAACTGGTGGCTCAAGTCGTCACGCAAAATACCGTACAAGTTCTGGTCTGAATACCTGAAGGACTGTAGAAAAAAGGCCGCTGGGCATCGCGATGCACCCTATTCCTGCTTCCCCGGCAAGCTGGGACTGGCCAAAGCAGATTGGCATAAGTTAGACCGGGTGAAGCTCTGGTACGATACCCGCCACCACAAAGAAATCCAGCTCATTGCCCCCAGTGATAAGGTAAAACCGATCCAGGGGAGCCCGACCACTGGCTACTATTTTATTGACCTCGTCAATCAACAGGTGTTGTTCAAGAGTGCCAGGATCCTGGATCAGGAAATCAGGCAATTCCGTGAATTCAGCGCCACAAAGCATGGCGCGGTGTTTGGTCGCAAGGTATCAAGGACATTGCCGGGCAAAGATGACTCGCAATTGCTGGTGTTTGAGGCCCCCTATTATTACCTGTTGACGGTCACCCGATCCGGCCAGCTGGCTCACCGGGTGATTGCGGCAGAGACCCTGGATGGTCAGCTCAGCGCCCCTCCCACAACAGCAAAAGAAAAAGGGCTGATTCCCTTTCGGGTCGTCGACAGCTACGACAGTCGTCGTATCCTTCGGGCCGGTTTTTATGACGAGTCCACCCAAACCTGTATTGCCTTCCTGAGCAGCCTGATGGATGGCGGTCGGCTGATCTATGGGGACGACGGCAGCCGTCTTCGGCAGATCAGTGAGCCTGTCCAGAAACGACTGCGAGGTGGCCACCTGCCGGTGCACAAGGTAGTGTGGGGCCAGCGCATTTACTATCTTATGTTCAGCCAGTATTCCGGCAACCTGTATTGGCTGAGCACCGACGAAAATCATCCCGGGGGCATTCAGTGGCTGAGCTCCGGCTTCCAGGTGATCCGCCCGGCGGGCGAGCAGCGGACGGTAGCACAGATGGCCAAACACC
>NZ_JAHHPR010000685.1:0-1152 GCF_024606255.1 Endozoicomonas sp. SESOKO3 | reverse complement strand
CGGGCGATCAGCCCCCTGAACTGCAACGTCTGGGTCAATCACTCTTTGTCAATGACGAGGCTCTCATGGCAGCGGCTACCTCAGCCTATTTCCAGGTTCATGTTCTGGGCGGGGATTTACAACAGCAGGCTCTAAATGAACTGTTGGCACACAGCAAACCCGTCGGCTATGTTGTACACGTCGGGGATGACGCACAGGTTTCTGCTGTACCTGCGGGTTATCCAAAGCTGGAAGTCGCAGAAACTCCGGGGGAGGTTATTGTTTTTCATGGTCAGAAGCTGAACCCCCGTGATACTACTTTTGTAGAGAAGCTCCACAACCTCTGGAAAGAAGCTGAGGGCAATAACCTGGCTCCTGCATGGGTAACAAAGATTAATATATTCCGCGTCAAAAGCTTCCAGCACGTCATTCGAAGCAGGCAAATGGCACTGTTGGAGGAGTTTGTTGCACGGCACAATGCTGAAGTGAGCAAAAATCAACCGACAACGCTTACAAACGAAGATAGAGTGTCGGGACGTGCTCTTGCATTCTATGAATATCTCCAGCAGGCATTGGCCACCGCTGATCAAGATCGGGCAATTACGGTATTAGAATTTGAATTCACACTGGAACATATCAGAGCCGCCTCGTCCGCTATCACGCCAACCTGGCTGCAGATTCAACTGACCAAACACTTCAGCTTCAAACCCTTACTTAGAGACTTTCTGAGTCATCAGAATGTTGTTCAGGGCATTATGGGTCTTGTACCCGTTGTTGACGAATCACAGCTCGATGTTTCTTACGACAACGACCGCTTTGCTTTCAAAGTCCTGAGCGACATGACCAGGCAGCTGATCAAGAGTGACAGCAAACTGATAGATCAGCTGAAAAGAGAACGCAAACTCACCCAGGTTAATAACCACTTAAAGATCATGTTGGGGAAAGCCACTGCCATTGAAAAGCAAAAGCTCATAGTACTTCAGCTTAAGTATCAGGCTGAGCATGATCTTCGACAGCTTCATGGCGTATCGGAAAGACAGCAAAGCCTGTTACGGGAATTTCGGCAGAAAGTCGAACGAATCCCGGGGCTGGAAAAACAAATTCGTAATGCCAGAGCAGAAGCCACAAAAGCCCGCAACGCTCGACTGGCAGAAGAGCTTGGCATTGAAGACT
>NZ_JAHHPR010000684.1:0-2113 GCF_024606255.1 Endozoicomonas sp. SESOKO3 | reverse complement strand
CCCATGCAGAAAGTATTCCTTACTTCTACACTCTTGGAGCCTTTTACGAATGGCAGAAGGGCGATGATCAGAAAGTTCACGGTCATGACAAGAGAAATTACCATCAATCAAGCTTTCCACCTACAGCCTCAAGACAACAATGACGCCAGACATTTCAGCTTGCCGGAACAGCCATGAGCGATTAACCAAAAGCCATGAGTGATCTTAAAAGTTGTTTCCTCGTCCAGTGCGGCAATCACTTTTCACGGCAATAAAAGTATTCAGCTCTGAGGTAGCGGAATGATACATGCTCGCCCCAATACATTAAGCCTTGCAATGGCCATTGCAGTCAGCTCTTGCATTATTGGCACACAGGCACTGGCCGATCGCAAGCTGCAGACAAAATCGATCAATATTCTGGTCAATGGACATGAGGAGTATGTTCATAGTGAAGTCATGGTTGGGCCAACTTTAGGTCCTGACGAGCAGCCAATACCCAAGTCTTGTACAACCACCTACTCTGACCATGCTATAGACAGGGATAAGTATGACCTTCCTGCTTTAAGCTATACACAATTGTTTTCTGTTATGGATAGCGGCGTTTCCAGTGTTGATCTGTTTGAAACAGGCAGGAATGACGTGGCTCAGAAATACACCAAAGTCCTGAAGGTAGGCAATGAGGGAATCTTCAGGTTCACTCATAACCTTGAAGAAACGAAACTGGTCATTGAAGTCAGAGCCGGAATGACCGATCAGGATTCAGTTGAGGCTATTCGTGCTCAATTTCCCTGGCCATTTCACGTCAGTCAACCATTCGAACCGTTAACAAAAATCGCCAGCCCCGTACAACTGGCTAAAGTGTTGATTGCTGTCAGCGAAAGAGCAGGCAATCTTGGTCCGGGCGATCACTACGTTGCCCTTGCCACCATTGAAGTGGAAAAAGTTGAAGTGAATGGGCGCACCTTTATGCGTCTTATCGCTTCGGGCGATCAGCCTCCTGAACTGCAACGTCTGGGTCAATCACTTTTTGTCAATGACGACGCTCTCCTGGCAGCAGCCACCTCTGCCTATATTCAGGTTCATGTTGTGGGAGAGGATTTACAACAGCAGGCTCTTAATGAACTCCTGGCACACAGTAAACCCGTCGGCTATGTTGTACACGCCGGGGATGACACACTGGATTACCCTGTGCCTTCAGGTTACCCAAAGCTGGAAGTAGCAGAAGCTCGGGGGGAGGTGATTGTTTTCCGTGGTCAGAAGCTGAATCCGAATGATATCGCTTTTGTAGAAAATCTCCATAACCTCTGGCAAGAAGCTGAGGCTGATAACGCCGCTCCTGCAGTAGCAGCACAGGTTAAAAAATATCAGGTCAAAAGCTACCGGTACGTCATTCGAAGCAGGCAGATGGCAATACTGGAGAAGTTTGTTGCAAGGCACGGCGCTGAAATTAGCGAAGATCAACCGACGCCCCTTACAAATGAAGATAAGCTGGCGACACATGCGCTTGCATTCTACGAATATCTCCAGCAAGCATTGGCCAGTGCTATTCCAGATCAGGCAACTCCGGCAGTAAAATTTGAATTTACACTGGAACACATCAGAGCTGCTTCGTCTGTCATCACGCCAACCTGGCTGCAGATTCAACTGACAAGACACTTCAGCTTCAGACCCGTACTTAGAGGTCTTCTGAATAATCAGAATTTTGTTCAGGGTATTATGAGTCTTATACCCGTTGTCGACGAATCACAGCTCAATGCTTCCTGCAACGACGACCAGTTTGCTTTCAAAGTTCTGAGCGACATGGCCAGGCAGCTGATTGAGAGGGAAAGCATGCTGGCAGAGCAGCTGGCGAGAGAAGGCAAACTCATCCGGGTTAGTAACCAGTTAAAGCTCATATTGGAGAAAGCCACTACCAGTGAAAAGCAAAAGCTCATAGTACTTCAGCTGAAGCAACAAGCTGAGCATGAGCTTGAACAGCTTCGTGGCGTATCGGAAAGACAGCAAAGCCTGTTGCGGAAATTTGGGCAGAAAGTCGAACGAATCCCGGAGCTGGAAAAACAAATTCGTAATGCCAGGGCGGAAGCCACAAAAGCCCGCAACGCTCGACTGGCAGAAGAGCTTGGCATTGAAGACT
>NZ_JAHHPR010000063.1:0-8434 GCF_024606255.1 Endozoicomonas sp. SESOKO3 | reverse complement strand
TACCTGACCCACAGTGATGGCTTCAGCGTATTCAGCAACTTCTTCCAGAGAGACTTCCTGACAGGCCAGGTTGTAGAAATTTTCGGGCAACAGCTCCATCAGTCGTTCCCAAGCCTGAATACGTTTTTCTGTTGGACACATTACTGAGTCAACCCCCTGAAGATTTACGCCTCTCAAGATGAATGGCATCACTGTGGTTGGAAGGTCAAAGCCCCCCGCCAGGCCACAGGCTGCAACAGCACCACCGTAGTTCATTTCCGAGAGAACCTTGGCGAGCAGTTTGCTGCCAACCGTATCGACGGCACCAGCCCACATTTGTTTATCCAGTGGGCGGGCGGGCTCTTCAAAGCGGCTTCTTGGCAGGATTAGTTTGGCCCCCAGGTTGATCAGCATGTCGGAGTTTTCAGGACGGCCTGATACAGCGACAACGTCGTAACCCAGTCTTGCCAGTAGGGCGACAGAAGTAGAGCCCACGCCACCACTGGCGCCAGTGACCAGAATCTCGCCTTTTTCAGGTGTGACACCGGACTGCTCCAGAGCCATCACGCATAACATAGCTGTGAGACCTGCTGTGCCGACTATCATGGCTTTTTGGCTGTTGAGTCCGTCTGGCATTTTCACTAGCTGACAGGCTTTAACCCTGGCTTTTTCAGCCATACCGCCCCAGTGGTTTTCACCCACGCCCCAGCCGGTGAGAATGACCTTGTCACCTTCGGAAAATTCAGGACTGGAGGAATCGATGACTGTGCCGGCAAAATCGATGCCCGGAACCATGGGGAAATTGCGGATAACCTTGCCCTTGCCGGTGATGGCCAGGCCGTCCTTGTAGTTGAGAGAGGAATATTCCACCGCTACCGTCACTTCCCCTTCGGGTAGACGACTGTCGTTCAGTTCCTGGACAGAAGATACAGTGGCATTGCCTGCCTGCTCTAGCAACAGTGCCTTGAACATACGGCGCTCCATCGGTTCAATGAAAGATGGTGAAATTATAGGGGTAACTCTGCGAATAACAATGGTCAGTCAGATTCCTGATTCAGAAGATTCAGAAACGCATTGGTCGCATTGGATAAGGTCCGCTCTCTGTGGGTGATGTAACCCAGCTCTCGTGAAGGCGTACGGCATTGTGTTTTCAGTGCAACAAGATCGTCGTCCAGCATTGAAGCGGGCAAAATGGTCCAGGCCAGTCCGATAGAGGCCAGCATCCGGATCGTTTCAAGGTAATTGGACGTCATGGCAGTTTGCAGAGACAAGCTTTCTTGTTCGAACAATTTACGAACCAGTCGGTGAGTAAATGTGTTTGAGCTTGGCAGAATCGCCTGGTGTTCACTTAATTGCTGAGTGCTGACTTTTTTTAGACCCGACAGGGGGTGGTCTTTGGCCGCCATGAACATCAACGGATCATTCCAGATCAGTCGGGATTCAAAACGATCCGGATTGTCAGGAGAGAGTGTTACGATACCGAATTCAATGTCACCCCGAATCAGCATTTCGTAAGCCACTTCAGAATCCACAAAACGAATGTCGAGTCTGACCTCCGGATAGCGACGAGAGTATTCCCTCAATATACCTGGAAGCCTGCGCAGGCCTATGTGGTGGCTGGTGGCCATAGCCAGAGTGCCTTTTACCTGAGTCTTCAGGTTGCTGATTTCCTGACGGGAATCCTTCATCAACGCCAGCATTTGCCGGGCTTTGGGCAAAAGGATGCGCCCAGCTTCGTTCAAATTGATCTGTCGACCGATGCGATCAAACAACTGGGTATCCAGTTGGCTTTCCAGGGAAGCAATACGTTTGCTGACAGCTGGCTGGGTCAAATGCAGCTTTTCTGCCGCCAGAGAGAACGAGTTGCACTCAGCAACGGTCAGAAATGCGGTAAGGCTTGGTATATCCATGGTTCAGTTTTTTGTGAAGAGCTAACAATTGAGAACTTATAGTTATTAATAGCATAAAAAAGATGAATTTGAGTAATCTGTTCTCTCGTTCTAGGATACCCGTATAACGAAAATGCGGTAATGAGGATTCAGCTAATGGCAGGTAAGACGCTCTATGACAAGCTGTGGGACAACCACCTTGTTCGTCAACGGGACGATGGTTCGTCTCTGATTTACATTGATCGTCAGCTACTTCATGAAGTCACCTCTCCACAGGCGTTCGAAGGTCTTCGCCTTGCTGGCCGCCAACCCTGGCGTATTGATGCCAATCTGGCAACGCCTGACCATAATGTGCCGACTACCGTTGATGAACGCAAAACCGGCATTGATGGTATCGAAGATCCTGTCTCCAAAATTCAGGTCAAAACACTGGATGATAATTGTAATGATTTCGATATTGTTCAGTTCGATATGATGGATACCCGTCAGGGTATTGTTCATGTTGTGGGCCCGGAGCAAGGCGCAACCCTGCCGGGTATGACTGTAGTTTGTGGTGATTCCCATACGTCGACCCATGGCGCTTTTGGTGCTCTGGCCCACGGTATTGGTACCTCCGAAGTCGAGCACGTCATGGCGACCCAGTGTCTGGTTGCCAAGAAAATGAAGAACATGCTTGTGCGTGTTGATGGCGAGCTGGGTCTGGGGGTTACGCCTAAAGACGTGGTTCTGGCCATTATCGGTAAGATCGGAACTGCCGGTGGCACGGGCTTTGCCATAGAATTTGGCGGTGATGTTCTGCGTGCCATGAGCATGGAAGGTCGAATGACCGTCTGCAATATGGCCATTGAAGCAGGTGCCCGGGCGGGCATGGTCGCGGTTGATCAGACCACGGTTGATTATGTGAAAGGTCGTCCCTTTGCACCCAAAGGTGATTTCTGGAACAAGGCAGTAGACGCCTGGTCCGACCTGTACTCTGATGCCGATGCTGTTTTTGATGAAGTGGTCGTTCTGCAAGGTGAAGACATCAAGCCTCAGGTGACCTGGGGCACCTCTCCTGAAATGGTTCTGCCTGTAGATGCCAACGTACCCTCCCCGACGGATGCTGAAGGTTATGAAAGAGCCCTGGAATATATGGGGCTGACAGCAGGCATGCCGATCACGGATATTCCTGTTGATCGTGTCTTTATTGGTTCCTGCACCAACTCACGTATTGAAGACCTCAGAGAGGCGGCTGCTGTCGTAAAAGGCCGAAAGGTAGCCGACACCGTTAAGGAAGCACTGGTGGTTCCGGGCTCGGGTCTGGTAAAAGAGCAGGCAGAGAAGGAAGGGTTGGATAAAGTCTTTGAAGCCGCTGGTCTGCAATGGCGTGAGCCAGGCTGTTCCATGTGTCTGGCCATGAATGCTGACAAGCTGGGAGCCGGTGAACATTGTGCTTCCACTTCTAATCGTAACTTTGAAGGTCGTCAGGGTTTTGGTGGTCGAACACATCTGGTCAGCCCGGCTATGGCGGCAGCGGCTGCAGTAACCGGCCATTTTGTTGATGTGCGACTTTTCATTAATAAAGAAGTGATGGGACAGGGGGCTCAGACACTATGAAGGCATTTACTATTCATACCGGTTTAGTGGCGCCGCTTGATCGTGCCAATGTTGATACCGACATGATCATTCCCAAGCAGTTTCTGAAATCCATCAAGCGCAGTGGCTTTGGTCCGAATCTGTTTGATGAATTGCGTTACCTGGATGAAGGGCAGCCAGGCCAGGACTGTTCAAAACGTCCGGTGAATCCAGACTTTGTTCTGAATCAGGATCGTTATCAGGGTGCATCCGTACTGATTGCCCGGCAAAACTTTGGTTGTGGCTCCAGTCGGGAACACGCGCCATGGGCTCTGGATGATTTTGGTTTCCGCTGCGTCATTGCGCCCAGCTTTGCCGATATTTTTTACAATAACTGTTTCAAGAACGGCATTTTGCCGATCACTCTTTCGGAAGACGCTGTTGATGCGTTGTTCAGTGAAATTGAAGCACAGGAAGGCTATCAGCTGAAAGTCGACCTTGAACGTGAAAAAGTGATCAAGCCAGATGGCAGTGAGCTTGGCTTTTCGATCGATGAGTTCAGACGTCACTGCCTGCTCAATGGTCTGGACGACATAGGTTTGACATTACAGGACGCTGATGAGATCAAAGCCTTTGAAGAACGTCATCGCAATAATCAGCCCTGGTTGTTTGATGCTATCCGTTAAATCCGGTCAGTTTACAAGACAGTATTTTTAATCAGAGGTAAAGGTAAGTGAGCAAGCAGATTTTATGCCTGGCGGGTGACGGTATTGGTCCTGAGATTGTCGCTGAAGCGCTGAAGGTTCTGGATGTCGTTAAAGCCCGCTTTGGGTTGACTATTGAAATCAGTAAAGGTCTGGTGGGTGGTGCTTCTCTGGATGTTCATGGTGTTCCCCTGACCGATGAGATTCTGGCCGAAGCGAAAAAGTCTGATGCCATCCTGTTTGGCTCTGTGGGCGGTCCCAGGTGGGATGACCAGCCTATGATGAACCGCCCTGAGCGTGGACTGCTGAAGTTGCGTGCCGAACTGGGACTGTTCGCTAATCTGCGGCCAGCAATGTTGTTCTCGCAGCTGGCTGAAGCATCCAGCCTCAAGCATGAATTGGTGGCGGGTCTGGACATTTTGATCGTCCGTGAGCTGACCGGCGGTATCTACTTTGGTGAGCCAAGAGGTGTACGAACACTCGAGAGCGGTGAGCGTGAAGGTTACAACACCTACGTATATCGTGAATCTGAAATCAGGCGCATTGCCAAAGTAGCTTTTGAAGCGGCACAAAAGCGAGGTGGTCGACTGACATCGGTTGATAAATCCAACGTGCTTGAAGTGACCGCCCTCTGGCGTGAAACAGTGACTGATATGGCTTCTGATTACCCTGACGTGGAACTGAGCCATATGTATGTTGATAATGCGGCAATGCAGCTGGTGCGTGAACCCAAACAGTTTGATGTGATGGTCACCGGCAACATGTTTGGTGACATTCTGAGTGACTGTGCCGCCATGCTCACCGGTTCCATTGGCATGCTGCCGTCGGCTTCTTTGAACGAAGCCAACCAGGGTATGTATGAGCCTGTGCACGGTTCTGCCCCGGACATTGCCGGTCAGGGTAAAGCGAACCCACTGGCCCAGATTCTTTCTTTGGCGATGCTGCTCCGTTATTCTCTGGGGGAAATGGCAGCGGCTGATGCGATTGAAAAAGCAGTCAGTGATGTTCTGGATCAAGGACTGCGTACCGGAGATATTGCCTCAGAAGGTTGCACACTGGTAAGCACCTATGAAATGGGTGACGCCGTTGTGGCTTGTTTGAAGGCTTGAGCATTTAGGGGGTAGTTATGAAAAAAGTCGGTTTTGTTGGCTGGCGGGGAATGGTCGGCTCAGTGTTGATGGATCGTATGCGTGAAGAAAACGACTTTGCGATTATCGATCCGGTCTTCTTTACCACATCCCAGCACGGTCAGCCCGGTCCACTTATGGGTAAAGATCACAGCAAGCCTGTTGCAGCGCTTCAGGACGCTCATTCGATTGATGCGCTGGCCGCGATGGATATCATTATTTCCTGTCAGGGTGGCGATTACACCAATCAAGTCATTCAGCCCCTGCGTGACAGTGGTTGGCGGGGTTACTGGATTGACGCTGCTTCTTCTCTGAGAATGAAGGACGACAGTGTTATTGTTCTGGATCCAGTCAACCGTCCGGTTATCGACCGGGCCATTGACGCCGGTGTTAAGAACTTTATCGGTGGTAACTGTACCGTCAGTCTGATGCTGATGGCGATTGGCGGACTGTTTCGCGAAGGTCTGGTGGACTGGGTCAGTGCCATGACTTACCAGGCTGCCAGTGGCGCCGGTGCCCGTAATATGCGTGAACTGATCACACAGATGGGTGTGATTCGTGACAATGTTGCTGAAGAACTGGCTGATCCTGTCAGTGCCATTCTTGATATAGACCGCAAGACCTCTGATCTGCTGCGCAGCTCGGATTTGCCACAGAATGAATTCGGTGTACCTCTGGCAGGCAGTCTGATTCCTTACATTGATCGTCAACTGGAAAACGGGCAGAGCCGGGAAGAGTGGAAAGCTCAGGCAGAAACCAACAAGATTCTCGGTCTGGACGGTCAGGCTCTGGTGCCGGTGGATGGTGTCTGTGTTCGCATTGGAGCCATGCGTTGTCATAGTCAGGCGTTGACGATCAAACTGAACAAAAATGTTCCAATGGCTGATGTGGAAAGCCTTGTTGCCAGTGCCAACGACTGGGTTTCGCTGATCCCCAATGACCGTGAGATGACCATGGAGAAGCTGACACCCGCAGCAGTGACCGGTAGTCTGGATATTCCAGTGGGTCGTGTTCGCAAATTGAATATGGGGCCTGAATATCTGTCTGCCTTTACGGTAGGAGACCAGCTGTTGTGGGGGGCTGCCGAGCCTCTGCGTCGAATGCTGGGTATTTTGCTCTGATCTTTTGGCTGGCAGCCTTAAGTCCGACAGGCTGCTGGACCAACTTTTTCTATCTCTCTTGCTGGATATTAAGTCCTGCCTGTTTGCTCAATAGCTCCAAAACAACTCGTTTACTCGTTCCCGCGCTCCAGAGGATGTCATTTCACTGAGTGAGGTCACTGTTCCGGTGTACATCAAAAAGCTTGCGTTTTCGATGTATTCTTTTATGATTCGTCAGGTCAAAAGCATTCTTGCAAATATTCCCGCATGGTCTCTGCAGACCGTCCTCTCCGACCACTGTCGTATCGCAGGTTTGTGGTCCGCTATGGTCTCTTCTTTTGTGGACCAACAGGGCGTTGCTATTATCGAATAGCTTTCCGCATGGCCACGGCCGACCATCCCCTCCGATTAGTGTTACTTCGCAGGTTTTTGGCCCGCTATGGTATAAGCTTTTGTGACTCGACAGGCTTGAAGCACTCTTACACACCGCCCCGCACGGCCGCTGCTGCCCATCCTTCCCCATTACAGTTTCCTTACAGGTTTGTTGCCCGGTGTGATCTTTTCTTATATGTACCATCATTGCCTGATAACTCTTGTAGACCTTCCCGCATGGCTGCTGCTGGCCAATCTCTCCGGCCATGGTCACTTTACAGGTTCGTTTCCCACTGTGCACTCTGCTTTTGTGACCCGAAAGAGTTTGAGCGTTACTGAAGACTGATCCGCATAGTCGCTTCTGGCCATCTTTCCCAACTACAGTTACGTCACAGGTTTGTTGTCCAGTGTGGAAGGTTCTTTTGTGATCCGTCAGGGCTTTAGAGCTTTTGCAGTCCGCCCCGCATCGGCGACGCTGGCCATCCTCCCCGATCACGGTTACGTCACAGGTCCGTTGCCCGCTATGGTAACTGTTTTTGTGAGCTGAAAGGGCTTTAGCATTCTTGCAGATTGAGCCACATGTCTGCGGTTGGCCATTCTTCCCGATCACCATCACGACACAGGTTTTTTGCCCGGTATGATATCTTCTTTTGTGACCCGACAGGGTTTTAGTACTCTGGAAGACCATTCCGCATGGCCGTGGCTGCCCATCCTTTCCAACTACTGTCAGGTGACAGGTTTGTTGCCCGCTATGGTATGAGTTTTTGTGATTCGACAGGGCTTGAACACCATTGCAGACCTTACCGCATTGTCGACGCTGGCCATTCTTCTCAACCATAGTCACGTTACAGGTTTGTTGCCCGGTGTGGACATTTCTTTTGTGATAAGTGAGGGCGTTAACATTCTGGAAGACCATTTCGCATGGCCGTGGTTGGCCATCTTCCCCGACTACTGTTACGTCACAGGTTTTTTGCCCGGTATGGTATTTGATTTTGTGAGACGAAAGTGATTTTTGATTCTTGTAGACTTTCTGGCATTGCCGCAGTTGGCCATCCTCGCCGACTAAGATCACGTTGCAGGTTGTTTGCCTGCCAGAGTCAATGGTACCCGCTGCCCCTGCACCCATTGAGTCTGCGATCCTGTCTGAGGCGATCCCGTCTCCAGGGCTGCAACGATAGCAGTATCTATTAGCCACGTGGGAGCATGAACTTTCTCCGGATGTTTCTTCAGTGTCGTATGTAGAACTTTTTTCACAATCTGGCACTATGCTGTCGGATGAGTCGGAAGATGGTCGGAATTGACAAACACCATTACAGGGATAGATATAACAATTTAAACCCACGGTATGCAGTTGCCAGTCAGGATCTTCATTACCGTCAGCAGAGTCAGAAAACAGGAGACTGGTGAAATAGCCTCTGATGTGAGTACTGGCTTGTGGGGCATGCTGGTCTGATGATTCTGATGGCTGATAATGAGGTGGGTCTTGTTCAGAGCCTGGCATCATAGCGGTGATAGCAAACCGGTGATTTTGACTTGCTTCTTGTTGCTTGATCGGCTTAAACAGTGGTGAATAGGCGTTCCAATAGTTTTTTAAAAGCCAAACGACAGTGGTAACTGCTTCTACAGTTAAGTATGAATTAGGGTTTGGGTATAGAGAAGCATCTCTGGTGGTCAGAATAAGCTCATAAGCAACCAGCAGATTCGTCGCG
>NZ_JAHHPR010000683.1:0-2551 GCF_024606255.1 Endozoicomonas sp. SESOKO3 | reverse complement strand
CAAGAGACGGAAAGAATGATAATTTATGGGCTTGCTCTGCGCAAGCCGAGCTATCCATCACCGTCCTCAAAGTACGGGGCTTTTCGCTCAGTTTGGGTAATCTTTCATCTTTTCAGGCTGACTTTCGTATATCTCATCAACCGTCTGCTGAAAGTCCTTTCTTGGCGGAGGTGGAATGTACCTACTCACTTTTTATCTCAAATCAATCAATTATTGAGCTATAGATGTAGATTAATAACAAGAACAACTCAAAAAATTAATAATATGAGATTAAAAAAAGACTTCATGCCACAAACCTCTCATGAAAACGCTAAAAAAGGGCTCATCGAGCCCGTCGCCACTTGGTAGGCAGCCTGAACAACATCAAACCAGCCAGCACAGAACCAAATATTACCGCTTCGGTATAGTCACTTTTTGACAGCCAGACAAAATGCAAAACCGCCAGACCTGCAGCCAGATAGACCAGCTTATGCAACTTCACCCACTTTTTCCCTAACCGGCGCATCATGGCCTTGGTTGATGTGGCTCCCAGTACAGAAAGTATCAGGATCGCAAAAGCACCCGCCATGATATAAGGACGCTGATAGAGATCTTCCAACAGTGTTTGCCACTGCCAGCCCAGCAAGAATGCAAGATAAGCCATTACATGCAGTACTGCATAAAAGAGTGCGAAGAGCCCGATCATTCTCCGGAACCGGATCAGTTTGTTAATCCCTGTCATTTTTCTTGCCGGGGTAACTGCCAGACTGATGCAAAGAAAGATTAAAGCCCACTCGCCCAAATCCCGGGTCAGGGTATTCGCCGGGTCGGGTCCCAGTTGATGAGTGATAACAGCATTGATCAGCCAGACCAATGGCACCAGACACATTGGAAAAACAAGCCATTTTAACTGTGCAACCCAGTCCATCACACCACCCTTAATAGAATTTCCTGAGATCCATCCCCTTGTAGAGATGAGCCACTTCTTCGCCATAGCCATTGAACTTTTGCGTTTCAATCTGGTTTGGCTCCCAGATGGAGTTAGGCAATCTGCGCTCTTGCTTCTGGCTCCAGCGCGGATGATCGACTTCAGGATTCACATTGGCATAAAAACCATACTCGCTGGGACCTGATTTAACCCAAGTGGTTTGTGGCATGGTTTCAGTAAAACGGATTTTGACAATGGACTTGATACTCTTAAAGCCATACTTCCAGGGAACAACCAGTCTCAGAGGGGCACCATTTTGCGGCGGCAGTGTCTTGCCGTATAGGCCAATAGCCATAAAAGTCAGAGGGTTCATGGCTTCATCTATTCTAAGCCCTTCGACATACGGGTATTTAATGGCACTGAGACGGGAGCGTTGACCCGGCATCTGTTCAGGATCATGGAGTGTTTCGAACTGAACGAACCTGGCCCTGGAATTGGGTTGAAAACGCTTGAACATGTCGGCCAATGACACACCCACCCAGGGAATAACCATCGACCAGGCTTCTACACAGCGAAGACGGTAGATTCTTTCCTCAACATCGTGGGGCTTGAGTATATCTTCCAAAGTGTATTTACCGGGTTTTTCAATCTCCCCCTCAACCACTAACGACCAGGGATCTGTTTTCATATTTTTAGCGTATTTGGCAGGGTCGTCTTTTGAGTAGCCAAACTCATAAAAGTTATTGTAACCAGCCACACTGGCGTAGGGGGTTAACGTTTCATCGGTTGTGAAGCGACTGGATTGATAGCTGGCTACTTTCTCTTTCAGCCAATCAGGGGCAGAAAGCTGTGGAACGTCATCATAGCGTGAACCCGTCGGCTTCCTGGTTGACCGGGTATCTGCAGCATCACCGCAACCTGCCACAACCAGCCCCATGCCGACACAGGCAAACTGTCCACCCATTTTCAAAAAACGGCGACGATCCTCGTAAACGTTTTCTGATGTTATTTCACTGCTGCGGACGTCTCCAGACTTTCTGGTCTTAATCAGCATCGATACTCTCCCGCACAATTCTCTTATTTACCTTTTACGCTCGTTTTAATGGCGCAGATTCACATTTCAAAATCATGGACGTCATCTCGCCAGTATATATTCCATCAACCCGCTGACTTGATCATTTATTAGCGGCTTTTTTTTCGTTTTCACATAAAATTAATTCGGTGTTCCAACTATCGATGCCTGAGAGCGTCCTTAGCTTTGCAACTGATACCCGAGGGAGTTACCTGTGTCATTACCTTGCTATCAGAACTTTGTCGATGGCCAATACCTCGCCAATGAGACGAAAGAAACGTTTCCGGTGATCAATCCCGCTACTCGTCAAATCATTTATACCGTAGAGAAAGCCGATGACGCCATTCGCCAGTCTGCTGTTGCCAGTGCTCAAAAAGGCTTTGAAAGCTGGTCAAGAATGAATGGTATGGAGCGCAGTCGCATCCTCAACCGAGCTGTCAGCCTCTTGCGCGAACGTAACGATGAACTGGCCCGAATTGAAGTTCTCGATACAGGTAAACCCTGGCAAGAGGCCTCCGTGGTTGATGTGGTTACGGGCGCAGACTCTATTGAGTTTCTTGCTGGATTAGCTC
>NZ_JAHHPR010000682.1:0-1133 GCF_024606255.1 Endozoicomonas sp. SESOKO3 | reverse complement strand
AGCCTGTTAGGTGACTAACGGGAATCTCGCTCCTTCAGGGGCGAGAGGATGTCAACAGTTTTATTGTCTGGATCAAAAGGCAAGCATTGATGATGAGTCCATTCGCATTTTCAGTAATAACTGCGTTATCGAAAAGTCCCGCGCTGCCGTCATTCTGATAAATAACGACCTGATCAATGAAACAGTGGCTGCACAGGTCAGGCAGTTGGAACAGTCATTTGAAAATGTACGTGTCCTGGATGTGTCAAAGCTGCTAAGTGAGGGCAGAGTAGCTGGTATGAAAATTACCCAGAATAAAAGCATGGAAGGTCAATTTTATGTGGAAGTGGATGCGCGTTTTTGCACACTCGAAGGTCATTATTATAACGATGGCAGGATAAGGCGTTATGTTCAGTTTCATGATGTTCTGGACATTTTTCAATTCGTGGCAATGTACCATTGTGATAAGGTCTGTGAATTAGTCGGCATTGAAACCAGCAGTCGTGGATGCATAAAAATCGACTGGGATATGGAGTTAACAGAGCCCATTGGCACTCTTAAATGCCCAGGTGGTTTTAGTGCTTTTATCATGGACAGTATCAGAGGGACAGAAGACGCCGGGAATAATGAGTTGACACATACTTTGATAATGGAGAACAGTCTGGTGGCGGTGACCAGACCACAGCACCCGATCATGGCTGATTCAGTTTGTCCGCACTATGTTGTATTCAGTAGATATACTAGCGCAGTCAGCAAATCATTCAATCATCCGCGCACTACTCCAAACTATGATGTCAAACAATTTTCCATAACTGGCAATGATGAGATCGCTTCCTTGAAGATGTTATGTCGTTTGAAAGAAAGAGAGCAGATTGCGGGTAATCTTGATCCTGCTAAGCCGCTGAACATCCGCTTTAATACAGGCACCAGCTGGAAGCAGAAAGTTGCTTTTCCATTAACTGGCATCAAGGCGGATCAAAGTCGGGTTCGGGGTGTCAGCTCATGGCAGGACAGTACGCCAATATCAGACTGAAAACAATACTTGTCAATAAGCTTATTTCCTGTTGAAGAGGACTTTCCCTTTATTTGTGAAATATCCGGTCTAGCAGCCTGTCGGACTTAAGCGTCCGTAGCGAGGATTGCAAGAAATTGAG
>NZ_JAHHPR010000681.1:0-1728 GCF_024606255.1 Endozoicomonas sp. SESOKO3 | reverse complement strand
TGAATGGTCGCTGAATTCCGTAGAAAGCTCGACAGTTAGCCCTACACACTCAATGATTGCAGAGGCAGTCTGTACAACTGCCCCTACCGTATCACTTAATGATGATGTGCCAATGAACGGGAATTTGCCTCCCACCTATGATGACTTGACTATAATCGACGGCTTGCTCAGGCTGCATAATCATCGCCTTCCAGAAGAAAGCGGGGCTTCCTTAACACTTATCCGTTTCAAAATCCCAAAGGGGCTTCACCTTCGGATTGTCTTCCTTACGGAGAGGCAGCCCGATGCCAAAAAAAACTGTCAAATCACAAGAGAAGAGAGCACAACGGACAACAAACCTGTGTCGAGACATTAGGCATTGAAGATGGCAAGTATCAGCCATGCGGGAAGGTCTTCAAGAATGCCAGAACCCTGTCAGTTCGCAAAAGCAGATACCACACCGGGCCAAGAACCTTTGATATGACAATAATCGGGGAGGGTGTGCAGCTGCAGCAGTGCGGGAAGGTCTGTAAGAATGCTAAAGCCCACTGGGAGCACAAAAGAAGACATAGAAAACGCAAGCCGGTTGATGTGGACCAGGATGATAACCACAACCCTTGATCTGGCACCCTTTTCATAAAGTTATGCCTGTTGCAGCCTTTGGGGTTTAAAGGAGATTTTTTAACAGAAGTTCTCGGAAAGAAAAGCACGCTTATTTTTTTAAACTATCCTTCTTCTCTGTAAACCAGAACGCAAGGATAGAATCATTAAGCACTCACTCTTTGCGGGACTGATGTTGATGTTGCAGTTGCCGTTACTGACGTTGTCTCTCGTCTGTCAGGGTGAACCGCTGACAAGACGACTTGTTTTAGAGCTTGAACAGAAAACAGTTTTTCCAAACCAGAGTTTTTCTATAAGGACTGACCGCCATACATCGCCTGGAAATCCGTCAGGTATTACTAACAAAAACGGCTATGCAGGATCGAATCCTTCGCCTGAAAAAAAACAACAAAGACCTCATATTTACGAGTTAAAAACAACCATTATTGAATTGATTTCATGGAAGTTGCTTTATTCCACTAACCTGATGGTTGATTTAAAACCAATCCTGACAACCAACGATCCCCCCCTAAGCTCCACCTCTTATCCATGGCTATCCATAGAAGTGGTTGTCGCTGTTGGTTTACTTTTGAAAAGCTATTGGAACCCCGATTCACCCTTGTTTAAGCCGATTCAACAACAAGAGACGAGTCAAAATCACCCCTATTCCATCATTACTATGGTGTTGGGCTCTGGAGATAACCAAACACCATACCAGTCACCAAAATCATCGAGGCAGCGTGCAACAGGGGCTACCACCCAGTCTGCAAGTTCTCTCTCTATCCACCTTTATTCTGGCTCTGGCGGCAGTAACGGAGGCTCTCAACAACACTCACATACTTTGGGTTTTAATTGTTTCGCCCATCCCTGTCATGGCGTTTGTCAATTCCGACCATCATCCGATAGCGTAGAGTCCGTTGAACCACCGCTGAATTCCCTACAAAGCCCATCTTTCGAAAAATTGGATGATCTCTCTGACATTGAACTCCGCTGTGTGTGCGGCGTACCATATCTGCAACAGCCACATGACATTGTTGGCAGCAGATTCATTAGCAGCAACTTTATAAACCGGGTCGCCTCATACAGGATCTCTCCAGACGAAGACTCCACAGACGAAGACTCCACAGACGAAGACTCCACAGACGAAGA
>NZ_JAHHPR010000680.1:0-1335 GCF_024606255.1 Endozoicomonas sp. SESOKO3 | reverse complement strand
TGGGAAAGCCATTGATTCCCTGAATCGTGTCAATTCTTTGAAGCTTTTTTTGCAGGTGGAATCCGGTCCACACTTGAATAAGCCGCCTGTCATTCCGCGAATCCCTCGTCTTTCCTTTTTTCCTAGAGTTGAAGTGTCATTCAGTTAAGGAAGTAGGTTGTGTTCAAGCGGAGCTGCTCAGTCAACAGGCCCAAAACTATGAAAGGGCTGACCCTGATCGAGATTTTGATCACTATCCTTCTGATGTTCATCGTTAGCTCTATGACGGTGAATCTGGATTCACTGGTGCAGTCCTTTCGAATGGATTTTTACAATCAACGAATTTTCAGCAGTATGGTGGTGGCCCGCAGTGAGGCGATAAAACGAGGAGTGAATGTCAGTCTTTGTCGCAGCCAAAACGGCTCAAGTTGTGATACCTCTGGCAGCAACTGGAAAGCAGGCTGGCTGATTTTTGTCAATCCCAATAATAATAATTCGGTTGACCCGGGTGAGGTCGTTATCAGGGTTTATGGAGAGATTGACAGTGCGGTCACGATCAGTCTGAATACCGGGAATACTGTGACATTTACATCCAGGGGCAGCCCGACAGCGGTGCGGACTATGAGAGCCTGTCCCACCGGCGGCTTGGGCACTCCAGTTAAAACAGTATCGGTCACGGTCACCGGACAAATTCGAAAAACTTCTTCGACAGGGAATTGTTTATGGAAGGACGCTTAAAGGTACGCAAGTCACACGGAAAGCTGCCAAAGGGTAAAGAGGCCGGCATTGGCCTGATTGAAGTGTTGATCAGTGTGGTGATTTTTATGGTCGGCATTCTTGGAATGGCGGGAATGCAGGCTCAGGCGGTCAGGGCGACTCAAGACAGCTTGCAGCGTTCCCAGGCTATCTGGCTGGCCAATGAAATGTCAGAACGTATGAAAGTGAATGTCCAGGGGCTGGAGTCAGGCAAGTATCAGACTACCGCCCAAACCGCCAGCGGTAATGTCCCCTCCTATTGTGCCGGTTCAGTTCCGAGACAATGCATTGCCAACGCCTGCACGGCGGATGAAATGGCTGCCTATGATGTTCATGATCTTATGTGTCGAAATGCCAGAGCATGGGTTTTACCGGTGGGGTGCAAAAAATCATTAAAAATCAGGCTGTCAGGGTCCGGAGCAGTGCCATCAACTCCATAGACCGGATGCTCGAAACATGAGGTTGAAGGACCAGTACTGCCCCCCAATCCATTGTCATAACAGGTATACACCTGATCGATTGCAGCACCAGTAACAGCTGCATCCACGCCTGAGGCAAAGCCAAATTGATCAGCATCCCTGATAATAAGATCTATAAAAC
>NZ_JAHHPR010000679.1:0-2783 GCF_024606255.1 Endozoicomonas sp. SESOKO3 | reverse complement strand
AAGCTAAAACCATTGATTACCTCAGGAAATTAGGGCTGAATCCGGAGGATTATCGTTGTTTTTGGGGCGAAGTTAGGGATATTCCTTCAGCAGACATTTGAATGCAGATTCCGGTATAAAATCAGATTTGATGCGGGTCTGGAGGTGATTGACCCACTCCACTTTCAGGTATTCTGTCCCTGCTGAACCATTCCATCTCGATTAACACGTCAGCAATGAGCAAGTTAAACTATCGTTCTGGAATTATTTTGGAAATTAATAGTCTAAACACGTATGGCTTAAGGGGATTAAATGTGTTCAATAGGGGGATTTATGAATATAAACACTACCGGAACAGATGCTTACGGGCTTCATAAAAACAGTTTTGTTGAAAAGAATGATGAAATTTTGACTCAGAGCCGAGAGTAGTTAAAAGTTTTTCAAAAAAACGATCGGTTGAAGATAGATCCTCTGTACTGGTAAAACGGGAAAGAGAGCTTGGTTCGGATATGCCTGGTTGCAGTCATCAGGCAACTAACCAAGCTATTCCTGAGCGAAAAGTTTCCAACTGGGTTGCTATGGATATTTGTGAGGTCGTACATGAGGCAGGGGGCAGAGTGAGCGAGATGTTTACTGTTAAGGAAGTGGCTGGACATTTTCGAAGTATCATTGAAAACCTTATACATTCGTTGAGATACAAAAAAATTGCAATAGAGGAGTATAAGGTTGATCAAAGAGACGAAGTAACAGGTATTTTTATTGATTTTATTTTATGTCAGGAAGGTCTGGTTTGAAGAGTCACAACATCTACTGAAGGCGATTTTTACTGAGCGGGCAGAAGAGGCATCGAAATTAATGTACCATGAATTATGTTATAGTCTCGGGGATATGCTGATTGATTATCTCAACAAAAAAGCGAACGTACCGGATGTTGAGGTCACATCGTAATTTTACGTTTTCAACCTCTAACGCAACAAAGGCTTGTACAATCTTGTCTCTAGCCTCGGGGGTTAACAATCCAATTAGTTGCAATCCCTCTTCCAGAGTCTCGATGCGTTTCTGTTGATTCATCTGGTTCCTCCAGAGTCATGGAAGTCCTGTCGGGTCGGGTAACAAAGGCGGATTTCTTCTTAGCCAACTCAACTAGTTGGTCTGGGTCGAGGTGAGGATTGAAGATGCTGGCTCCTTTATAGCGGAACCACTCACGCATTTCATGTTCTTCTGATGCTTTAATAGCAGCGAAACATACGCCTACAATCTCTTGTTTGCACATGTATGGGCTTAAATAGTGTTTTCCGCTCTTCCATGCCGTATTTTGTTTACTCACGCTACAGACGCCTACAGAGGCATCTACGGAGACTTGAATATAGGAACGACCGTGCCCTTCATATACTTGAATAGTCCAGCCGTCTTTGTATGTCACTTTGGAAACGATGTCTTTGATGTCGTCTAGTGTCAGCATACTAAGTCCTTCAATGAAAAAAGCCCCCTATTCGGGAGCTTTTGTTGGGTCGTTTGGGTCATCGTACGGATTGAATCGGGTTGCACGATTCTCCTTTTCTTTGTACTTGGCAGGGTCTTTCGTCTCTACCGGTACACGACCAGTACGTGGTACCTTCGTACGATTGTCCGGTTTTTGCACAATTGCCATTATGTGTTTTCCTCAATGACTTGGTCGTAGTTTAAGCCAGCGTTTTCAATCTCAACTTTGTAAGATGGAAGGTCTACTGCCTTGATGAATGTTCCGTTCAGGGCAATGCCCTTACGGTCTTTGACACTGTACACGACAAAAATCAGGAGTAAGCCAACGAGATCCACTATCTTGAGATTTTTCGCTAAAAATACCGCACGATTATGGAACCCGCTGACTTACTCATTGAGCAGTTTAGAACCTATCTGAACTGCAACAAGTGTCGACTGAGTGTTCTTGCCTATCTTGTGCTTGGCTTGCTGCAAAAGCAGACGGTAAACTTCACACACCTTGCCACCACCTTTCCCGGTAATTCACAGACAGCCTCCTGTTACCGCCTTATTCAGCGATTCTTTCTCGAAGTCGTTTTTGAGGAAATTATCACAGCCAGGATGATCGCAAGCTTGTTTGCACCTGAAGTCAAATGGCAACTCAGCATGGATCGCACCAACTGGCTGTTTGGAATTTTCAAAATCAACATCCTGTTTCTGGCAATCAACTACAAGGGCATGGCTATCCCGATTTTATGGACACTCCTGTCCAAGAAAGGCTGCTCGAATACGACCGAGCGCATTGAGCTGTTACAACGTTTTCAAAAGATATTTCCTGAGCAAGCAATACAGCGTTTGCTAATGGACAGGGAGTCTAAAGGTAGGCGATGGTTGAAATTTCTGGTGAATGGCAACTGGCCCTTTTGCATCAGGGTTCCCAACAATACATGGGTGCCCAATAAACACCAGAACAGGTTATTGCCATTTTCACTGACAATCGGTGAAACCATGGCCATCAGGCAACCACGAAAAGTATGGCGGCAAATGGTCTATCTGGCTGCCTCCAAAAAAGGGAGCGATCCAATGGTGGTTATTTGCAATGCTGATCCCTGGTGCGCCATTGAAAATTATCTCCAGAGATGGCAAATAGAAACCATGTTTCAAGCTATGAAAAGTAGAGGTTTTAACCTTGAGGAAACTCACTCCAAGGATCGGGATAAAATATCAAAATTGCTCTGTGCCTTAGTTCATCTGTTGACATCCTCTCGCCCCTGAAGGAGCGAGATTTCCGTTAGTCACCTAACAGGCTTCCTGTTTCAACACGCCTTCCCTAGATGGTTGCT
>NZ_JAHHPR010000678.1:0-1498 GCF_024606255.1 Endozoicomonas sp. SESOKO3 | reverse complement strand
GTAGTGAACGGCTGTCAGGCCCATGCCGTGTATTTCATCGTCGTATTGTTGAGCCCCTGTTTTCATCTGATGCCTGGCCCTGAATACCAGCTTTTCGATTGTTGTCAGTACATTCTGAGACTGATCTTCCGGAGGCTCGTGAGGGATGACCGGAAAGTGCCTCTTCAGGTTTTTGAAGACTTCCACAATCCGGCTGGCCTGATCAAAACTCAAATTGTCTCCGACCATTGTCTGTAAGCGAATCGGTGCAAATTCATCGTCAAAATCGAAAGTCGTAAGGAACGGTGTTGCCTTACCGCTCTCTGCTGCTGCTTCGGTCAGGCCCAGTGCGGCTTCCAGAGCCTGTTTTTTGAGAGGGTGCTGCTGCACGAATTTGTGGATATCAGCCCGGGCTTTTTCCTGTTTCGGAGTGAACTGGAAGGGACCGCCGTCATGTTCGGCGGCTTCCTCTGCAGCCTTCAGGACTTCGTTCATTTTCTCAATGTCTGCTTCTCTGGTTTTAATCTCATCTTCCAGACGAGCTTGTTTCTTAATCAGTTGCTGGATCGTGCCGCCAGTACCATCGTAGCCGCCCAGTTGTACCTGTCTTTTTCTCAGGGCATTAATCCGTTGTTCATGGGCGTCAGAAGTGTCTGGTTTGAGACCAATAGCTTCTTCGCTAGCGCCAAGACCTGCTTCATGATAATCCGTCAGAGCGTCTTTTGCTTTTAATACGGCTTCAGTTTTCTGCTTCAGGGCTAAAGTCAGCGCAGCGATCTCCTTGTTATGTGCGGTTTTAGCCTGTTCATCGATGTCTCCGGGATCTTTAATCTCCTGTTTTTTACGATCCAGATTCTCTTGTGCATTCCTTTCTTCCAGCCGTGCATTGGTCAATTCCATACTTTTCTTGTCGTGCTCATGGAGGAATTCCGCGACATGGCGGTACTTTATTCTGGTTAAAAGCAGTTCACCCGGTTCATTATCGATTGTATCGGTTTCGACCCGATTATCAGTATTTGTAGAGGCACTAATGGCAATGTAATCAGCTTTCTTCAATAATCCGATATCACCTCTTCTTATCCTGATGTTCATTTTTTTAAAGGCAGCTTCCAGTTTATCAATGACTGGATCTCGTCTTTCTTCACTGCCTTGCAGCGGCATTTGTCTCACGGCGTCTACCCGACTCTCCGGGGTTTGCTCATCACCTGCAGGTTGACCCAATGCGCCCGGAGTGAGTTGCACTGCCCGACTGAGAGCTTTGCCGTCTCCCTCCCGGACAGGGTATTTATTATGAACCACAACTAGCGGTCGTTTGCCTTGAATAGCATTCAGTTTGCGATAAACAACTGCCAGCTCAGCTCTTGCTTGTTCCAGTGTTTGTTTGGCCATGGTGATTTCACGATCAAGGACGAACCGGGGCTTAGGTCCCAGACGAGCCATGTGCCTGTCAAGTTCATTCTCAATGCCTGCAATACGCTCATTAACGTCAGGCTGACCCGCTTTGAAAACTTGTTCATTC
>NZ_JAHHPR010000677.1:0-1001 GCF_024606255.1 Endozoicomonas sp. SESOKO3 | reverse complement strand
AGCGGCAATTGTTGTCTGTTTTGAAGAAACGCTTTAGCCACTGGCCTGATGGGCGTCCGCTGGAACAGCTTTTTCGCAAATCCTGGTCAGCCCACTACCATCAGTTAATCTCTAAAGACAGTCTGGTTGACGGAAACATCAAAGATCTCATCAAGGTCTGTGGTGAAAAGGGTATTCAGTTGCTGCTTGAGCAAAACCCACGACTTTTGGAGGGAAAGTTGGATTCCCTGAATGGTTTAGAGCCGAAAGGGAGCCTGCGTAAGGAAGAGATCAAGCGTACATTAACCGGGATCGATTTCAGCCGCTGCTCAATGAACGGCACAGTGTTGCGATCCTTTTCATTTGAAGAGTGTAAATTCAATACAGAACAGTTAAACAGTGCCATTATTGAAAAGGGCATTTTCAGCGGATGTTCTTTTGAAGGTAAGCGGTTTTCATCATCGATATTAGATAATGTCCGTTTTCGCCCTGAAAGTGGTGAGGATAACCTGATATGTGAAAATACACGCCGACTTTCCCGAATCCTATATGAGTCGTGTGTTAATGAGAACAATGAGTTCAATCTGAAACAATGGCTGGAGGTAATGGGGAGAAGTTATTGTCTGCGCTTAGGCTCAACACCGCTGGATGATTTGAGCCGGGATATTTTGTCCCAACATATTGAAGAAATTAAAAGAACCTATCCACAGCAACTTTGTAAAATTATTTTCGGACTTTTTTCCATTGATTTTGAAAATATTGCCAATGCAATAAATTTTGTCTGGAATAATCGTGAATTCTATGATCGTAAAATCAAAGATCTTAAAGATGTGTATTTTGAGTTCAGAACCGTCTTCCTGAAAGAAGGAGATTATTATGGGACTACAGGTAGTCCACTTGAAAACTTATTTCCCCTCAATAGTGTCAAACGCAATGATTATTCCCGGGAAGCGGTTTTGGCGTTGACGTTAAATGTTATTAACCTTGTTCTATTCCCTGAATCCAATGATCAATACATAGAC
>NZ_JAHHPR010000676.1:0-1388 GCF_024606255.1 Endozoicomonas sp. SESOKO3 | reverse complement strand
GGCCAGCACTGTTTGCCCATAAGCCAATCCTGACAGGGTAGCGGTATCAAAGCAGGAGAAGGGATGAAAAGGATTACGTTTGATATCACACCGCTCTGCTGCGGCCATCAGAAAACCAAGGTCAAATGACGCATTGTGACCCACCAGTACTGCCCGGTTGCAACCCTGCTTCTTAACTTCCTTGCGTACTGTTTTGAAGATACTGTTCAGTGCTTGTTCTTCTTCAGTGGCAATACGAAGCGGGTGGAAGGGATCAATACCGATAAACTCTATCGCCGACTGTTCAATATTGGCACCTTCAAAGGGTTTAATATGGAAAGACTGAGGCTTACCGGGGTGCACATAGCCGCTTTCGTCCATTTCAATGACTACTGCCGCAATTTCCAGCAGGGCATCGGTGACGGAATTGAAACCTCCGGTTTCCACATCCACCACAACGGGTAAAAAACCACGAAAGCGGTTGGCCATCAGATGGCTGTCATCGACCACGGAATCTCCTTAATTCTTTCAGAGTCAATGGAAAGTCAGCCATCTGAAGGCAGACTTTCCGGTCTTCAGTGTCAGTTCAGGTCTTGCAAGCGCCAGCTCAGGGTTTCGCCTGCACGCAGAGGAATCACCTGATTGTCTCCCAGAGGGATGGACTCTGGCAATTGCCATTCTTCCTTAATCAGGCTTACTGAAGTCTGGTTTCTGGGCAGAGCGTAAAAATCCGGACCAAAGTGGCTGGCAAATCCTTCCAGTTTATCCAGTGCATTCATGCTCTCAAAGGCTTCAGCATACAATTCCAGGGCTGCCGGTGCGGTATAGCAACCTGCACAGCCACAGGCGGTCTCTTTGGCATCTACGGTATGAGGTGCAGAGTCGGTGCCGAGGAAAAATTTCGGGTTGCCACTGGTTGCGGCTTCGAGCAGAGCCTGCTGGTGGATATTACGCTTCAGGATCGGCAGGCAGTAGTAATGAGGGCGAATCCCTCCTGCCAGCATATCGTTGCGATTGTACAGCAGGTGGTGTGCAGTAATTGTTGCGGCTACATTGCTGTGGCTGCTTTTGACAAATTCGACAGCATCAGCGGTGGTAATGTGTTCCATAACCACTTTCAGGTCAGGGTGCCGAAGAGTAATGTCTCGCAGGTAGCGATCAATGAAAACTTTTTCACGATCGAAGATATCAATATCTTTGTCAGTAACTTCAGCGTGTACCAGCAGTGGCAGGCCCACCTCCGTCATAGCGATCAGACTTTCTTCAATGTTGCTGATGTCGGTGACACCGGAGTCAGAGTTGGTGGTTGCCCCGGCTGGATAGAGTTTCAGAGCTTTGACATCGCCTCTGGCCTTGGCTTCGCGAACTATTTCGGGTGTGGTGTTATCTGTCAGGTACAGCGTCATCAG
>NZ_JAHHPR010000675.1:0-1888 GCF_024606255.1 Endozoicomonas sp. SESOKO3 | reverse complement strand
ATACACAACACTGTTCAATATTTGATAACAAATGACTGACCTTAACGATCTTATGGTGTTCGCAACGGTAGTAGAGAGAGGCAGCTTTACTCAGGCTGCGGAAGTAATGAATACGCCAAAATCCAACATCAGCCGCAAGATCACCCGGCTGGAGTCCCAGTTGGGTGTGCGGCTATTGGAGCGTTCCACCAGAACGCTGCATCTGACTGAAATCGGTCAGCGCTACTACACATACTGCAAAAGGATCAAAGAGGAATATGAAGCCGCAGGCAGCGCAGTGGAATCCATGTTGGAAAAACCTCAAGGGCGCCTTAGAGTGTGCACCTCTCTCGGTGTCGGTCAGGCATTACTTGGCGATCACCTTGCCCATTACTGTCAATGCTACCCTGAGGTTGAACTTGATCTTAGTTTGACCAATCGACGTGTTGATCTGATTGAAGAAGGGTATGATCTGGCGTTTAGAATCGGAGACTTGCCGGACTCCGGACTTGTTGCCAGAAAACTTTGCTCCATCCGTCTGCGTCTATATGCGGCTCCGGGTTTTGCAAAACAGAACATCAAAACGCCCAGTGACTTGTTAGAGCATCCATTAATGTTGATGAGTGCGAAAGAACGCAGCCCCGATTGGCATCTCTTTTGCGCAGATGAAACTGCGACCTTGAGGTTTGAGCCGACTGTGCGCTGCGATGACTTTTCCATGCTGATGAGAATGTCCATCAAAGGACTGGGCATCACCGAACTGCCGGAGTATATGGCAAAGCGTGAATTGGCAAAAGGCACACTCATCAATATTCTTCCCGATTGGCAATTTGAGCCTGTCGACTTATATGCACTGTACCCCAGTCACCGTGGCTCAACACCCAAAGTTCGAGCACTGCTCAACCACCTTTCAACAGAGGGTTTCCAATAATGGAGTTGCCAGATGACAGCCTTGAGCCGATAAAAAGCCTTGAGCCAATGAACTGCCCTGCACCGGTAAAAACCATCCTGAAGAAACAATGGGACAAGTTTCTGGAAACCTGTCGGACAAAAGACCTGACTGACAGGCCTGACTCATTATCTCCCGCATTTCTCGCTCAACTTTATAAAACCTGGGCAGGCAGCGATTTTGCTTTTGAACAATGCCTGAAGCATCCGGATCTTGTTTTCCAACTCCACCAGAATCCGGATAGGTTAGAAACAGCCAAACCTGACAGGCACCAACAGGCACTTCACCTGCTCACTCAGGACGCAGCACTCAACGAAAACGACCTGATGTATCAACTTCGGGTATATAGAAACCGGGAGATGGTCAACATCATCTGGCGCGACCTCAACCGTCTGTGCACCATGCAGGAAACCACGCAGGATCTTTCTGCCATGGCCGATGCCTGCGTCGATCAGGCACTAAACTGGCTCTATCAAGAAGCCTGCAAAACCTGGGGCACCCCAATGGGTGCTTCTTATGGTGAGTCACCTCAACCACAAAAGATGATCGTACTCGGCATGGGCAAACTGGGAGGGCAAGAGCTGAACCTTTCCTCCGACATCGACCTGATGTTCACTTACCCCCACAAAGGTGAAACCGTCGGTGGGAGCCGCTCTCTGGATAATCAGGAGTTCTTTATCCGGCTGGGGCAGCGTCTGATCAAAGTCATAGACAGCCAGACAGTCGACGGCTTTGTATTTCGGGTTGATATGCGTCTAAGGCCTTATGGTACCAGTGGTGCTCTGGCAATGAGTTTTTCCGCTATGGAGCAGTATTACCAGGATCAGGGCAGAGACTGGGAGCGCTACGCCATGATCAAGGCCAGAGCTATTGCCGGAGATATCCCTGAAGGTCAGAATCTGCTCAACAGGTTTCCAGAAACTCGTCCCATTGTTTCTTCAGGATGGTTTTTACCGGTGC
>NZ_JAHHPR010000062.1:0-5037 GCF_024606255.1 Endozoicomonas sp. SESOKO3 | reverse complement strand
GTCGTGTCGTGTCGTGTCGTGTCGTTCAGATAACACTGTCTAACTCCCTATATTTAACGTTTTTTTATTGCTTGAGGTTTATAGTGTATTAAGCAATGCTAGCACTGGTTTTTAGCTCGCATCTATTTCTTACGTAAAGCTCAGCTATTAACTGGTCACCACCAGATAGGGAGCTGACACCTGCTGGAGTGCCTGTTAAAACAATATCACCCGCCTGCAAAGTAAATGCCCGGTCAATATCATAAAGTAGATCTTCAATCTTAAAAATCATCTGACCACTATTTCCTCTCTGTTGCAGTTTATTGTTTTTGTATAATATCAGTTTCAGGTGATCGAGATCAGAATAGTCATCGATTTCAATAAAATCGGAAATAACTGCTGACCCCGAAAAAGCTTTTGCTCTTTCCCAAGGGTGGCCTTGCTTTTTTAATTCATTCTGGAGATCTCTCAGGGTTAAATCGAGAGCAAGACCCACCCCTCTAATGCTGTAACTTTTAGGAGCTTTCGCCTCACCGATCAAGATGGAAATTTCTAATTCATGATGGACTACCCCAAAATCTTCAGGAATGTTGAGGCTCCCTGCAAAAGGTACTACAGAAGAGAGTGGCTTTATGAACAATAATGGTGATGTTGAAATATCATTATCGAGCTCTTTAACGTGCTCCAGATAGTTTCTACCTACACAAATAATTTTACCGACTGCATAGTCAGAAGGTTTTTGACTGATAATTGGGAACATAGCTCTTTTACATCGCCGTTATTTTTACTTGTATGAAATTTGGCGAGAGCAAATATATAGATTACAAACTCGATTGTCAAATACATTACTTTTGACGTCTATATAAGCTGAATACCATTAGTTTTCAGAGGAGAACTGCTCAATGAGTAGAGAATAAAAGATTTATCAATGTCTGCAACTTGTAAATTAAATCCGCCCATTTAGAATTTAAATCCACCTAAGAGAATGATGTTTGACTGAAAGGAGGAGGATACCTGTACAGCAATGCAGGCATCCTGGTTTCAGTTTTCAGATGTTCCGATCAACCAAAGGCTGAACACTCTTTTCTCAAAGCTCTACTTCTGACTGAAAACCTTCAAGAATCTGCTCTGCTTCTTCAAAATCGTAAACTCTGATGCTTTTCTGCAGCCTGTCCAGCTTGTGTTTATCGACCTTGCCGACCAGGCCGCCCACCAGTTCAGGCAACGACTCTGAAGCAGAAACATCGCCTTCCTGAAGTTGAGTAATCATGGAACTCATCAGTAAGGACAAGCGCTCAATCTCGACCCTGCCTTCACCAACCGTTGCTTCTTCCGGGTCTTTCCCGACCAGTTGCCTGAGGCTCTCCATTACCTCTTCAAAGGCGTGTTCGAAACTTTTAAGCAGCTCTTTTGATGGCAATTCATCCCGAGTTCTCAGTGCTGCCTCCAATCGAGCCGCGGTGATATGCAAATGTTCTGCTCCAAGGCTGCCTCCAGCCCCCTTGATACCATGAACAATAAAACGGGCAGCCTGCCAATCCTGTTTATCCAGACAATCCCGGAGCTTCTGCAAGTCTTCTCCCTGATCCAGATAAAAGTTCACCAGTAACTGACGGTATAATTCGACGTTCCCTCTTACGCGGTTAAGACCATTATGAAGATGAATGCCTTTCAGTTTCTCAAGATCTTCTGCAAACTCTTTCTGCTCAGTCGCTTTAGTTACAGCAGGGCCCGATGACGCCCCTTCATCAGACACCTGGAGCCAGCGGTCTACCATTTCCTGCAACTCCACAGGGTTCAATGGTTTGGAGATATGATCATTCATACCCACCTGCAGACAACGTTCACGGTCGCCGGTCATGGCATGGGCGGTCATGGCAACAATCGGCAGATCCTTATCACCTACATTTCGACGTATGACTCTGGTTGCCTGATAACCGTCCATCCGGGGCATCTGAATATCCATAAAGACCAGATCAAAAGTGTTCGATTCAAGGATATCCACGGCCTCCTGACCATTATCTGCAAGAGTCACCGTCAGCCCCATACCTTCAAGCAACTCACGAGCTACCTGCTGGTTAATCTCATTATCTTCCACCAGCAGAATATCACCCTTGAACGTCTGCTTGCTGGCATGACTGTCGACACCCTTGCTGCCACCAACAGAGCTTTTATAATCCAGGGTGCGCAGAATGGTTTCTACCAATACGGAGCTGCTGGCCGGTTTGATCAGGAAAGCGTCCACCCTGCCAGAAGCCCTGGCCATCACTTCTTCACGGCCGTAGGCTGAAACCATGATCAATACCGGCATGGAATCAAGCTCCATGGCTCTGATCTCCTCTGCCAGTTCAATACCATCGGTCTCTGGCATTCTCCAGTCCAACAGAGTGACAGTCACAGGATTATCAGAGTCCAGATTGTGCTCTCTCAGGATATCCAAAGCGGCTGCACTGTCCTCTGCTTCCAGCGTTTCACAGCCAAAACTGTTGAGCTGGCTAATCAGTAACTTGCGGGCTTCTTCGGTGTCATCAACAACCAAGACTCGTCTGCCGACCAACGACTGGTCAGTGAGTCCAATGGACTCACCCAGACCCAGTTCCACATCAAATTGGAAGGTACTGCCCTGATCAATTTCGGACTTCACCTCAATATCACCATTCATCATATTGACCAGACTTCGACAGATGGCCAGGCCAAGACCTGTTCCACCAAACTTGCGGGTAGTCGAGCCGTCAACCTGAGAGAAAGACTCAAACAGTCGGGCCTGGTGCTCACGACTGATGCCGATACCGGTATCCTGTACTTCAAAACAGATTCTGGCAGTTTTTGAATTAATCGACAGTAGTCTTACGGTTATCCTGACGGACCCGATATGGGTAAACTTCACAGCATTGTGAATCAGGTTGATCAATACCTGTCCAAGACGAAGAGGGTCACCTTGAAGGTGGCGCGGAACATCAGGCCCGATGTCGTAGCTGAGTTCAATACCCTTCTCTTCCGCCTTTACGTTGGTGATGTCATAAACATTGTCAAAAACATCCTCCAGATTAAAATCAATGGTCTCCATATTGAGCTTTCCGGCTTCAATTCTGGAGAAATCAAGAATGTCATTAATGATACCTAACAGGGCATGGGCAGAAGACTGGATCTTAGCAACATAGTCCTGCTGCTTGTCAGACATATCGGTCTGCAACACCAGGTGACTCAGGCCAATAATGGCATTCATTGGCGTACGAATTTCATGGCTCATATTAGCCAGGAAGTTACTCTTCGCCTGGTTAGCCTGATCTGCGGCCTCTTTGGCTTTATGAAGCGTCTCCTCAGCATGCTTGCGGTCAGTGATGTCACGACCGGTAGCAGAGAGATAACCTTCACCTTCGTACTCCATATAGTTTGCCGTCACTTCAACCGGGAAAACCTTGCCATCATGGGTTTTGCGCAGGGTCTCATAAGTCATCGCCTTACGCATGGTCAGCTGGTCCCAGAGCCGCTCCCAGGAAGTCTCCGTCACCGCCGGATTGATATCCATAATACTGAGTTCCATCACCTGGTCAGGGGTATAACCCAGTGCGCGACAGGAAGACTCATTCACGTATTTGTGGCTGCCATCATGGCGGAACCAGTGAATATAATCGGCTGCCCGATCCAGGGTGAAGCGAGCCATGGACAGTTCACGCTCACGCTCTTTCTGCTCGGTGATATCCACCATGGTGCCCACGGCACGCAGTGGATGGCCCCGACTGTCCCGGAAGACGACCTTACCTTTGTTCCGAACTGTTGCGTAACTACCGTCCCTGCGTCTGATGCGGTATTCATAGACGAAGGCTTTATCCGAGTGAGCAAACTGATCGTTGAAGAAATCAACGGTAGCAATCTTGTCATCTGAGTGAATCAGGCGACGCCAACCCCCCGGAGTGTTCGCCAGCTCTCCGGCCTCATAGCCCAGCATGCGCTGATATCGAGGACTGAAATAGATACGCTCATTAGCAACATCCCAGTCCCAGAGACCATCGGAAGCGGCATCCATCGCCAGCTGATAACGCTCTTCACTGGATCTCAGGGCATCTTCGGAAAGCTGCCTTGAGCGCGCAACAGCTACCAGTTGACTGGCCCTGCGCAGGAGATCCACTTCATCACTCAACAGCTCGTCTTCGGTCTGGCGATTGAGGAATATGACCCCACCTATCTGTTCAGCGAATAACGTCATGGCAACATGAATCCCCGTTACCACGCCATCCTTACTGAGGCTCCTCAAAGATTCGCTTTTGGCTGACTGCTCACTATCAACGCTCAACTTAAGTGTTGCTATACCGTCTTCAGATGGCTGACTTCCTTGCCTGAGGGCACCCCTAAGCAGCTCATTCAATTCCCCCATTCTCAGAGACTTGTTGTCAGACCAGAAATACTCAATGGCTGAATGTCCATCCGTTCTCGAATAAACCAGGGCCGCGTCATAACTCATAAAAACGGCCAGCTTGCGGAGGAAATACTGCACTGCCTCTTCAAGCGGTTTATTAATAAACTTTCTGGAAATATCACTGAGCAGACGATCCAGATCTGAACGGGCTTTCAACTCTTCTTCGGCACGCTCCCTCTCACCGATTTCCAGAGTCAGCCTTCGATTCCAGTAAATAATCAGGATCAGCGTCACAAGGATCAGCAACAGACCGATGAACAACTCTTTATTAGGCTGCCAGCTTAATTCGGTAATAGAGACCCAGCGACTGTTGATCTCAGCCTTCTCTGCCTCAGTCAGACTGTCGACAGTTTTATGCAGAATGGAACCCAGCATGGGCCAGTCATTGCGACTGCCAAGAGCGTATTCATACTCAAAACCTGCCTCACCCACCACACGAAGATTAGTGACTTTGAGTCGATCAAGTTCAAAACTGGAAGCTGCAATGTCCGCAATTACCGCATCCAGAGCACCGCTGGAAACACGGTTAATCCCAACACTGAGACTGGCCATCGGCTTGAAATAAATGCCAGGGTGTTTGGCCCTGAAAACATCCAGAGAAGCACTACCAGGCACATAACCGACATTGCGCCCTCTAAGAT
>NZ_JAHHPR010000674.1:0-1610 GCF_024606255.1 Endozoicomonas sp. SESOKO3 | reverse complement strand
GGATATTGCCAGCATCAAGCGTCAGGCTGACATTGCCAAGGTCTATATCATTGAGAAAAATGGCAAGCTGGAAACCATCATTCTGCCCGTACACGGCTACGGTCTGTGGTCTACCATGTATGGCTTTATGGCTCTGGATAGTGACCTGAACACCGTCAAGGGTTTCGGTTTCTACGACCAGAAAGAAACGCCGGGACTGGGTGGCGAAGTAGACAACCCGCTCTGGAAGGATAAATGGCCCGGAAAGAAGATCTACGACAGTAAAGGTGTTGTGGAAGCAGGCCTGGTGAAAGGCGGTGCTGATCCCAAGTCTCCTTACAAGGTCGACGGTCTTTCCGGCGCAACTCTGACCAGTAACGGTGTGACCAACCTTATTCATTTCTGGATGGGTAAAGATGGCTTCAAACCGTTCCTTACTAATTTGAAAGCGGGGGATGCATAATGTCTGAGAAGACTAAAGATATCCTGCTGGAACCGGTCGTTAACAACAACCCCATAACCTTGCAGATCCTCGGTATCTGTTCGGCACTGGCGGTGACCACCAGCATGCAGGTTAGCCTGGTTATGGCCATGGCGGTAATCGGCGTAACCGCCTGTTCCAACCTGGCTGTATCCCTGATTCGTAACCACATTCCCAACAGCATTCGTATCATCTGTCAGATGACCGTCATTGCTTCTCTGGTAATTGTGGTGGATCAGATTCTGAAAGCTTACGCTTACGACATCTCCAAGCAGTTGTCTGTATTTGTAGGTCTGATCATCACCAACTGTATCGTGATGGGTCGTGCCGAAGCCTTCGCTATGAAGAACGGTCCCAAGCTATCCTTCCTGGACGGTATTGGTAACGGTTTGGGTTACGGTGCGGTACTGCTTATTGTGGCATTCTTCCGTGAACTGTTCGGTGCCGGTAACCTGTTCGGTGTTGAAATCCTGAAGACTGTCAACAACGGTGGCTGGTATCAGCCTAACGGCCTCATGCTGCTGGCCCCGAGTGCGTTCTTTCTGATCGGTCTGCTGATCTGGGTGATTCGCAGTCGCAAGCCGGATCAGGTTGAAGACAACGAGTTCAAAATGGCTCCTAACACCAAGTTCAGCGAGGCCCACTAAGCCATGGAACATTTCATCTCACTTTTTGTGAAAGCAGTGTTCGTGGAAAACATGGCATTGGCTTTCTTCCTGGGTATGTGTACCTTCCTGGCGGTGTCCAAGCAGGTTAAAACAGCTCTGGGTCTGGGTGTCGCCGTAGTGGCCGTATTGACCATTACTGTCCCCATTAACAACCTGATTTATCAGAACATTCTGAAAGATGGCGCGCTGACCCCCGGTGTCGATCTGAGCTTCCTGGGGCTGATCACCTACATCGGTGTTATCGCGGCTCTGGTTCAGATTCTGGAGATGTTTCTGGATAAGTTTGTACCGTCACTCTACAACGCACTGGGTGTATTCCTGCCGCTGATTACCGTGAACTGCGCCATCATGGGTGCGTCACTGTTCATGGTTGAGCGTGACTACAATCTGGGCGAGTCTGCGGTATATGGATTAGGTGCGGGTGTTGGCTGGGCTCTGGCAATTGCTGCCCTGGCTGGCATCCGTGAAAAGCTGAAGTACAG
>NZ_JAHHPR010000673.1:0-2129 GCF_024606255.1 Endozoicomonas sp. SESOKO3 | reverse complement strand
GTGTAGACTAGCGCCCACTTAAACTGGACTCGTTAATAGATCATGACTGTTCGTACTCGCGTAGCTCCCTCGCCGACCGGCGATCCCCATGTGGGAACAGCCTATATTGCCCTGTTTAATATGGCTTTTGCCAAGAGTCAGGGGGGGCAGTTTCTGCTTCGTATAGAAGATACTGATCAGGTGCGAAGCACGGCTGAATCTGAACAGCAGATTCTGGACTCCCTGCGCTGGCTGGGCCTGAACTGGGATGAAGGGCCTGATGTGGGCGGTGCATACGGCCCTTATCGTCAGAGTGAAAGGCGTGAAATTTACGACCAGCATGCGCAAACGTTGCTTGATAAGGGGCATGCTTTCCGTTGTTTCTGTTCTGCTGAGCGTCTGGATGCACTCAGAGCAGAGCAAGCCGAAACCAGGCAGGGCTCAGGTTATGATGGCCACTGTCTGCATCTTTCGGAAGAAGAAGTGCGGAGCAAAATGGCAGCAGGTGAGCCTTATGTTGTTCGCATGAAGGTGCCTTCTGAAGGGATTAGTAAAGTAGAAGATATGCTGCGTGGCACCATTGAGATTGAATGGTCTCAGGTGGATATGCAGGTTCTGGTTAAAGCGGACGGTATGCCTACTTACCATCTGGCTAATGTGGTCGACGATCACCTGATGGGGATTACTCACGTCATCAGGGGTGAGGAGTGGATCAGTTCTGCCCCTAAGCACCAGCTGCTTTATCAATACTTTGAGTGGGATATGCCAAGGCTCTGCCATATGCCGTTGCTGCGAAATCCTGACAAGAGCAAGCTGTCCAAACGTAAGAATCCAACCAGTATTACCTATTACCGGGATGCCGGTTACCTGCCAGAAGCGTTGCTGAACTACCTGGCTCGTATGGGCTGGTCGATGCCGAATGAGCGTGAGAAGTTTAACCTGGAAGAGATGGTTGAAAACTTTGACATCCAGCGTGTCTCTCCGGGTGGGCCAATTTTTGATCAGGAAAAACTCTCGTGGCTGAATGCCAGCTGGATTCGTGAAGAGTTGAGCACCGAACAATTTGCCGATCGCCTTCATAAATGGCTGCTCAACAGTGATTATATTATGAAGTTCCTGCCATACGCTCAGAGTCGTGTAGAAACTTTGGCTGACTTTGCTCCCATGGCCAGCTTTATGTTCTCTGGCATGTTGGAACTGTCAGAAGAAGACTTTGTGCATAAAAAGCTTGAGCCGGCTGAGGTAAAGAAAGTGTTGCAATTCACTCTTTGGAGGCTGGAGCAGCTCAGGCAATGGAATAAAGAAAACATCTTTGCTGAGGTGAAAACTCTTGCCAAAGAGATGGGGCTGAAGCTGGGTGATTTTAATCCTCCTATTTTTATTGCTATTGCTGGCACACCCAACTCCTGGTCGGTGATGGACTCCATGGCCATTCTGGGTGCAGACATGACTCGTGCTCGTCTGCGTCACGCGGTCAATGTTCTGGGTGGATTGTCCAAGAAAGAAACCAAGCGTTTTGAAAAAGAGTTCAGAGCGCTGGGAGCTGAGTTTGAGTAAATCTGGCTCATTCCTCTCAGAAAAAGCTGGATTTTTCCGGCTTTTTCTTCATCAGGGGTAGAAGGTTTGTGCGAGGCTTGGGTGATAAAGCGTCCAGCGAAAAAAAACTATATAACTAACTGCTTCGATTAAACATTTTTTCATAAGTGAGCTTGACAGTTCAGGGGGGCATCCATATCATTCGCCCTGCGTTTCGGGGTAGCCAAATAACCTCTCAGAAAGAGAGGGGTGAGCCGAATCATTGAGAACTTTTTTGGGGCTATAGCTCAGCTGGGAGAGCGCAACACTGGCAGTGTTGAGGTCAGCGGTTCGATCCCGCTTAGCTCCACCAAAATTACACTTCCTCAGTGTTGACAAGACAGTGTGTCCCATTCGTCTAGTGGCCTGGGACACTGCCCCGTAACGGCATTACAGGGGTTCGAGTTCCCTACGGGATGCCATTCAGGTCTAATCCTTCCTGCCTTTCCCTTCAACAGTGTCCTGTATGTGAGGTTTTCTTTTTTCTGCTCTCTGCTCAAGCGAGCCGACCTGAGAATCGGTGGTCTGATTCTTGATACAGATCGAATCAGCCAGCTGTGTGCATCAGAATATGT
>NZ_JAHHPR010000672.1:0-1670 GCF_024606255.1 Endozoicomonas sp. SESOKO3 | reverse complement strand
GCCTTCAATCTTGGCGAGCTTTGTAGCTGAAACCCACAAGATAAATTCACCTTCTAATGATTTATCTTGTGTCTAGCGTAATTGACTTTGCGATTGTTGCAATTTTATTTGACTGTTGCTCTCACTCACTTGTCAGGAGTAAAGCATGAGCTTAAACGCTGAACAACCGCCCGAAACAGAGCTTGACCATATTCGGGACACCTTAACGGGTATTGTCAGCTACGCCAGTAAAACCCGTGGTGAAATGCACCGAAGGTTCGATCAGCAAGAAAAACGTTTTGATGAGCGAGATAAGCGTTTTGATCATCAAGACAAAGCGATTGCTGCACTGAAAGCAGATAACGCAGAGTTGAAAGCAGACATCGTAGAGTTGAAAGCTGACAATGTGGAAATCAAAGGAGCCTTAAAGCTCATTCTGTCCAGACTTCCCAGCTAACCGCCGCATGTACAAACGGTTCCAAAGGACTGTGAACCAAGGGTTATGTCGAGAACCCGATGACGATTTTACAGTGGTCTCTCAATGAGAAAGCTTTTTTCTATCATTTTCACGGATCAGAACTCTTCTTTTCCCGGGTTCCACTGACCTCAATATTTTGAACTTCCGCTTTAAAGCCGAGTCTAACAGACCTGATCAATTTTTAATGTCCTTTCTAAGCGAGGATAAATACTGACTTTGCAACCATAAAGGAATCAGACATGGGCCCAATGAACAACAATTCCAGCATTGGTAATTTACTCTCGCCAACACCTGAGCCACCTCAAGTGGAGGAAGCACCAACGGGTGTCATTGCAGGCAGAGACGTTACTGTACATGACAAAAATGGACCTTTATTGCCCGGCTTGCCCGAATTAATACATTTAAAGATTATTCGCTGTTTGAGTTTTCGAGAGATTACCCAATTTGCAAAAGTATGCAGATATTTTCACGATCTTGTTAAAAATGATAAAGCTCTGGAAAGAGCATGGAGTCGCCGGTTTCCTTCACCACAGCAATATCAACTAAAGACCCTCTTTAAGACAAAAGATGATCACCAACTCCGTGCTTGGTTGAAGCCGTTTGCGAATGAGGACGCCATCAAGTCGCTCATAGAACAACGAAAGAATGTTCATTTTCCTGCTCAATTACTTTTCACCAACAGTAAACTGATGTCTCTATGTGAAAAATTTAAGTTAGTGGAAAAAACTGTCATTACCCATGATGCAAAAATCATCGCTGCCACACTCAGTCCCGATGGCCGCTATCTGGCAACCGCCAGTCACGATAACACAGCGAAAATCTGCGGCCGGGGGACCGATGGATTATGGGAACTAAAAGACATCATTTCCCACGAGGAAAGCGTCGACTTTGCCAACTTCAGCCCCGATGGCCGCTATCTGGTGACCGTCAGTCGCGATAACACAGCTAAAATCCATGATCTTCAGGACGTTGGCTCATTGGGAGTAAAAGCCACCATTAACATTATTTTTGGACTTTGGTTCAGCTCAGCCACCTTCAGCAACGATGGTCGCCATCTGGTAGTCACCAGCGCCAATGACACAGTGAAAATCTATGGTCTGAAGGAAGATGATGGATCATTGGAAGAAAAAGCCACCATTTCCCATGATGTATTGGTCCTTCGACCCACCTTTAGTGATGATGGCCGCCGTGTGGTGACCGTCAATCAAAATGA
>NZ_JAHHPR010000671.1:0-6629 GCF_024606255.1 Endozoicomonas sp. SESOKO3 | reverse complement strand
AGCGGGGCAGCAATGGGTACAGGGGTTGTTTATCTGTAGTCGTTTATTTCATGGCGTAAGCTGATTGCCCGACTTTTCTATTGTTATTTGTTTCTCCTGTTATATGGGGAGCTTTGCTGTTTCTGACTTTTCCCATTTTGAGTGATTCACTTGTTGTTTGTTATGACGAACGATTATTTTGAGTGGCTGTCAGAGTTTGATGGGCTATTGGGCTCGTGGATTATGGGCCGTGTTTTATATGGATGTCTTATTTTTTCTATTTGTGTGTGGATGTCCTATTTTTTCATTTTTTTCTATTTTCTCTATCCTATTTTTCCTTTTGTTTTTCTCTGTTTTTCTCTCTTTCGTTTTTCTTTCATTATATGGATGTCCTACTATGTACCCTCTTTCATTATATGGATGTCCTACTATGTACCTCTATGTACTCTACTATGTACCTCTATGTACTCTACTATGTACCCTATGTACTATGTATTCCTATGTATCCTATATGGATGTCCTATGTACCCTCTATGTACTCTCTATGTACTCTATGTACTATGTATCCTATGTATCTATCCTATGTATCTTCCAGCAAAAGGAGTATCAAAACGAAGCGTAAAAAGGCTGGGTGGAGCAATAAATATCTTGCTCAGCTACTGAGGTCGTTCATTGTAGGGCTAAATTAGAATGATTATTCTGGTCCGTAAGCTCTCGTAGACCAGCTGGATAGCAGCGGAGCAGATTTATTTTTCCTGCCCGGGACGGTTTATATCCAGCAAATCAATATTCAATTTCATCCACTGCAGAGTAGCAGCCAGGTTCACGGTATGGCAGATTCCATCATTGAGGGTTAACAAGCCACGGGTTTCATCAATTACCTGGTTCACCTCTTTTTGGCGTTCTTCAGAAAATCTCTCCAGCAAACGTTTCAGATTCAGCTGTCCCTGGGTCAGATATGCAAACCTCAGAGGAAACTGACGCAACTGGTACAATTTAACCAAATCTGGTTCCAACCCCGCTTTCTGCCAGGTTTGGAGTGCCATAAGAATCATGGAGTCCAGTTTATGCTTATCAATGACAGGTTTGTCTACTGTCTCGATAAAGTCCTTACTTTCCCCATTGATTAACAATCGTCCCAGTTGTTCGTCCCCTAAATAAATTGTCTGCAAAAAAAACTCCAACATATTGTCTTTAGTGAGGGGTTCTTTGTCCACATAATAACCGTTACGAGCCAACATGGGGGATTCCAGCAATGTTACCAGATCGTGCAACGCGAACGACTCACAGCCAACGCCACTGGCTTGACGACCAGGCAGAAAGAAAAACCGGGAATCAGTAAAGTCGTGATATTTTATCGCCAGTGTTATCGCTAAACCGACAAAATGCGACAGGGGCGAATAAAGTTGTTCTTTTTTGTAGCGCTTAAAAGCGCTCAGACTATCAACAAAAAAAAACCGATAATGCCCTTTGCTATTTCTCCTGATAGAAAAAACATTAACGTGACCTGTTGTATCCTGAAAAATATAGTTTTTTGGCTCTTCTGTTGCCATTAATGGCAGTTGCGTTATAAATAACGCAACCAACTGGCGAAGACACTGTTGTATACCAAGATAAGTATGCATAAGCCTTAAAATATTCGAATTAGCGGCATCCAGAAGTCTGTCAACTAACTCGTAGTTGGGCAGCTCTTCAGGCAAATCAAGCTGAGGAAGCACTGCTTTGGCAAATATTCTGATTAAATTTGCTGGCAATTTCTTAAACCCGGGATGTTTAATTAAAACATGGGTCATTTCACCTTCTTCCAGCTTTTCGGGAAAATAAAGCTTGAGGAGACTAAGAACCCCCTGCCAACGGTATTCTGCGCTCTCCAGATAACCTTTCTCTGCTAAAATATCGGGGTTTTCCCTATACAATGCTTTCAATTCTGCATAAAAGTCATCAATGTTGTTTTTCTGATCCATCGTTTTCAATGACTTTTCAGCAGCCTTAAGTATTTCTTTCAGTTTTTCAAGGTGCCTGGCATGACTCTCATTGTTTCCGGAAGCCGATGCTGACGCTGCCCCGGAGTCTGATGAACCTGAAGAGTCAGAACTACTTTGCCCTTTAGTCATTTGTTTTTTACTTTGTCGCTTTTGCTGCGGTGGTGGAGATTTACCGTCGGTTTTAGATTGTTCCTTGTTTTCGTTGCCATAACGGTTTAATTCGAATGGATAGCCAGTAAACACAGCTCCTTTATCTGGTTGTAGCCCTCCCCCTTCAGAGACAGGTAAACTGATTATCGAACTTTTTTTCCCCTTCTGTAACAGCAGTAGTGGAACAATCCCGGACTTGGGTAGACGAACGGGATCAGGTAAAAAAGAGGAAAAAATCGCATCGGCATCATTGCCATAGACCAATGATGAAGCGAAAGGAATTACAGCCTGACTGTCGACCGAAAAAAGGATGATGGCCAAAATAAAAACACAAGACATATTCTTCATAGTGAAAAACTGAACTTCTATTAGGGATGTAGCATAGGAATACTAGACAAAAAACTCATATTTAACTGATTTTGAGGTAATTTTTTTGGTTCACTGTTGAGCACGAGTTCACAATAAACGACTGTATATTAAGGGCGCCATATATGAAACATTCGACGTATTTTCAGAACTGACTGAAGTTCGATCAGATAATTTGGATGTGAATGTTGATTTCGTGCTCGGGAATCTGACATCAATTTATCGCCTGTTTCATATGATTCACCGCAGGGTCGTAATCTGGAACGACTCGATTATGCTAAAACTGATACTTACTTGTAGGCAAAGAATATAACTAGTATTTATATGAGAACATATTCCAGACGTATTGCAGCAATAACAATCATGGTAAGTGCCACCTTTGCTGCCACAACTTCAGCCATAAAAGTGTATAAGAAAGAAGGAAGAATCCTGGTGTTAAGAAATGTACCAATAAGTCAGGTATTTACTCCTCAGGTAACGATTGAAGGAAATCAGCGATCTGGAAAAACTCATCGTGACCAGACGATGATCAGTTATCCAGTGACTCACAAAGCGAATTCAAATTCACGCTGTTCAAAAACTCTCCGGCAATGATTGTCAGTTCATTGGTTTTCAGTACCAGAGCGTTGCTGAGATTGTGTGCTTGCCGCAAGTAAGCATCTTCAACCGTCTTTTGGAACCGGGAAGAGCTATCAATGAGAGTCATCATGGCATACAGCTCTCTTGGTGAGGATGGACTGTGAGCGCCATGGTACTCTCTTTTCTTATTATTTGCCCCGATGGCAGCATCAGCCCAACAATACTTTAAGCATCCGCCTTTCGAGTTTGCCAATCTATACAGGTAATAACTGAAGGCCTGCTGAATCGCTTGAGTGCATTTGTTTTTTAAATCACTCTCCAGTCTACGCTCCTCATCAGACGGTTTGAGGCGCTCCAGAGTAGTGCTGTACCTGTTTTCAATCTCAAGCCGTTTTTTCTTATATTCACTTTTTTCACTTCGATATCGCTCATCAAGAGACACGGGGTGTCTGTAATCGCTATTATCATGTGCTTTGTTCAGTGCTTTCATTTCATGATCAAATTGTTTTTTCATCTGCTCATATTGATTGATTTTTTCAAAAAGCGGCTTCAGGTCGTCCGGTCTGTTTGCAATAATTCGTTGTAACAGGGCTTCGACCTTTTCATTTATCACGGTGTCGTCCCAGTATGGATGCCCCATGATAATCACTGGACGGTGGTCCGCCTTGACCGGGCTTGACTGCTCAAACGCGGGATCATGTACCAACATTCGTTCTATATTCGGAATGCCTTCAGGTTCGTCCGTCCAGTATTTTTGTAGAGATAAGCTGGCAATTTTACCTTGAAGGAATGGCGAAACCCCATCATGACTATGAGTAACGAGCGAGGCATACGTTTTCATCGTTTGGAAGCCCTTGTAATAGTTCTGCCATAGGCGATTATTTTTTTCCCCGGCCAATGATTCCTTGTACCACTGTTTCAGACAACGGCTGGCATCAACTTTCAGTTCATCGACGCTTTCCAGACACAACAACAGCTTATGATGTTCAACTTTCTCCTTTCTCTGACTCTGGAAGTCTCCTTCCGGCAATGGATTCAGCCAACCCGATTTCAGGGCTTCACCGGCAAATTGAATAACTGAACATTTGCTTAAGTTACTGCCATTCAGTATTTTCACTATTGAGTTCAACCACTCGTGCGGGGATCCTCCGCCGTGAACAATCATTTTTGAATAGAGTAATTTGAGTTGAGCTGTGGCCTGATCTTCATCACTGTCGAACAATATTTGTTTTACGGCGTCCGACAGCAGATTACGTTTTCGGGCATTTTTATCATATAAATCACCAATCAATGCTTGCTCGGCACAGTCCGATGATTGTATCTCCAGCGACTCTAACATTGAGACGCCCATGGAAAAACTGGCCAAATCTTTTTTCTGCCAAAGTCTCTCAACCATTCTGAAAGGTGTCAGATCGGTTTCTGGCAATGCAGTATTTGTCTCAAGGGCTTTTTTCAGCGCCTCCAGGCTCATCCCCAAGGCGTTAGCCATAGCTTCCTGTTGTGCTAAATCAGCACCTTCCAGGAGATCCCTGATCTTCTTTGACTCAGAGCCAGAACCACCGACCCGCCTGGTGGGCTGGAAGTCAGGCAGGATGTTTGTTTTCTTGACAGGCGCCCCACCCAAATCCACTGGCTTCCAGGTATGGCCTCTATCCAGAGAACACTCTGCAAAAGTGTGATAACGGTTAAGAATTTGCCGACATGGAATCCCGAAATAACGGCAAAGAGCAACAAAAACAGGCACACGATGACGACAGCTCCCCTGCCGCTGTGTTACCAGGAAATGAAAGAAATTTTTATCGCGCTCTGCTGGCATAGCAACACCGGAAAACGCTTGACAAAAGTCCCTGATCGCCTCAATGCGTTGCCTGGTGTTTTTAGCGTTTTTTATTCTCTGCAAAGGTACCCGTACTTCAGATGGTTGCAGGTCAATGCGAGTAAACACTCCGTTCAGTACTGTTTTTATACCTTCTGAACAGCGGACGTCAAAACGTGTTGATTGTGCTGGTCGGACTTTTTCAGCCAGTGTTATTTTGCCCGCTTTTCTGTGTTCTACGACATAAGCAAATTTAATAATCTGGTTGGCTTTGGCCTCTGCAACAGTGATTGTGTGAAGCCCTGTATATCGATCCCTGAACAGGGTAAATGGCAGTTCTGGTTTTATGCGCAGAGCCACGATACGGTCATCAGGCGTCAGGCTGGGCAACGCATATCGACCATTGTCCGATGACCAGTCAAAGGTCGCCAGCGTTTGATCTCTGGCTAATATCACTTCCTGGTCAGATTCTGGTAACCGGTTCGGTATGAGGACTTCAGCCCCCTGCATGTGTCGATCATTAATATCGATCCATTTAATATCACCCTTATCAGACACAAAAATATCCTTTGCCCACCACCGATACATACCGGGAAAATAGTCCTCACTCTTAAAAATTATATACTCGCTAATCTGTGGCTCACTCTCGTTCTCATAGTCCGTTGTCCGATCCAATACCGGAGCCTCTTTCTCGTGCTCTTTCGAATCGTATTTTTCGGGCGCCTTATCATCGTCAATAGTCAACGCCTTGTGAACAGGTTCTGGCTCAGGGTTCTTGCTATGAGCCAACGCTGGCGCTTGTTTCTCCCGGACTTTTGGCATGTCTTGTGTTGTTTCGTTAATAAAATCGTCTACCAGATGCTTCGGCAGATCACTGATCTGATGCCAGAACACGGACCAGCGTTTTACGCCATGGTCTATCCATTCACTTATCCGCCTGTCAGCCTCACGAAGATAAGGCTGGTGAGCAGATAAGCCCAGCGTCAGTGTTTGTTCTGTCGTGAGGGAAAATACGCTATCAGCCTTCAAACCCGTCTGGCCAAACTCACGATTAAACCAGCTTTTCTGCCAGTGTCGGTAAAGTGCCTGAGTGAGTAGATCGTCGGAGTCATAAGGCTTCAGGGGAAGGCCCGATGACTGCCACTTTGCCTGAGCCACGCTCTTGATGATTTCCGTTCTGGCTTCCTTTTCATCCAACTGAGTGTTAACACGGATTTCATGTTTTTTTTCATCAACACTGTTGAGATGACTGCTTCGTACCAACCACGGACGATCAATGTTCGATACCGTTTGATTGAGCCAACGGCAAAGTCCGGAATCAAATTCACTTTTCCCTATGGCAAGAGCCGAAGACTCCTGCAGTTCCTCCAGCGATATATTGGCGGCCATCAGATAAAGCCGGTAGTGCTGATTAAGGCATTGATGAACGGCTTTTTCGCTAAAATCGCCACCTCTGGTGATAGCCCTGGCGATATTCTGTAAATCAAGACTGGTCGGCTGCAGCGGCAGGTTTTTGCGTTGCAGGTAAGCCCTTAAACGACAATGTTTTTCCGTCACCTTTTTAGCGACGAGTTTCCCTTCTGAGGACTCTGGCAACACTTTCCCGGCAATGGTCTGTAATTCCACCCGGTTGTACTGCCGGATGGGCAAATGTCGAAAACGCCCTTTCAGCGCCGGTGATAAGGGTTTTCGCCCGCTGTACTCAGGCGGGTTGATGGTGGCAAACAGATGGAAACCCGGATGGGCGTCACCGG
>NZ_JAHHPR010000670.1:0-21813 GCF_024606255.1 Endozoicomonas sp. SESOKO3 | reverse complement strand
ATTATATTAGATAGTTTTAGATTATGATAGATTATTGCGAACTGTTTTTAACCCACTGGTTAAGACTTTTGCCTTTGGCTTCAGCAGCAGTGGCAGCAGCAGCGTGAACTTCAGGACTGATCCGTAGCATGAGATTGCCTGAGTATGGCCTTTGAACTGGACGGCCCGTTTTCTCACTGATGGCGATATATTCATCAACTGCCTCATGAAATGCAGTTTCCAGTTCATCGACGGAAGAGCCATGAAAACCAACAATATCTTTTATGCCAGCAAGATGACCGAGAAAGATGCGATCTTCGTTATCGTACTCAACTTTGGCAATGTAACCTCTGTGTTTCATCATATTCGTGATGTATCACACTAAAAAAGAAAATGGGTTTAAAACATGAGAACGACAGTGGATCTGGAACCGGGTTTGCTTGCCCAGCTCAAGGAGCAAGCCGCCAGAGAGCGCACAACCGTGAGCCAGTTGGCAAACCAGCTTATTCGCATGGCTATTGCCACACAGCAGAATAAACCAAGGAATGTGCTTTTCCAGTGGTATGTGGCAAAAAATAGCAAACCTGCCGAAGGTTTTGATCCGTCGGATCGTAGCTATCTTGATGACCTGGTTTAATGCTCGATGAAGCTGATTGATACTAATATTCTTGTCTACGCCAGCATTCCCTTTTCAGATCGCTCCCACGCTCCAGAGGGTTTCGCAAAACTCTGGTTCCCATGCTCCGAGGTCGTCATTCCCGCGAAGGCGGGAATCCAGTGCCAACAGTGGGACTCTACCTTCTCGGTGATGACAAGGCCGAGGGGTAAACGGGCAGTACGGTTCTGGTTGTTAGTCAGTGTGGATTCCCGCCTTCGCGGGAATGACGGGAGTGAAGCCAAGAATGACGGGAGCGGAACCTGAGTTTTGCGACAGCCTCAGAGCATGGGAACGGTGTGCCGTACACACAATCAGAATGATAAGGGATGATTAGCCTGAGTGTGTGGAAGCTATGGGAAAGATGGCGGAGTCGGTCGTCGGAGGCGGGCTCCAAACCACCTCAAGCGGCTGTCATTAAGAGTGGTGATCGTGAGCGTTGGGGAAAAGGCGAACAATTTGCACCCGCCTCTTCAACTGCTATCCTCAAACCTCAAACAAAATTGAAGGCTCAGACCTGCTGGCCGACTTATCCCCAGGGATGGGGGGTATCCCACCAAGCGCCTGGAGCGCGACTGGGAGGGAGCGGTTGATGGCTGAAGAATGGTATCCGTTTAATGGAGTGAACATTTATGAGTAATTTATACGAAACTGATTATCACCAGTGGCTGACTAATCAAGTAGCTTTGCTTAGAAATCATAATTTTGACCAACTAGACCTTGAAAATCTGTTGGAGGAGCTGGAGTTGAGTATTAAGCAAGACCTTCGAGAGTTAGAAAGTTTTTTGGTTAATCTCATACTCCATCTGCTTAAAATGGATTACCAGACAACGGTGTTGAGAGACAGTGTAGCCACTAAACGAGTTATTAAAGGTTGGGCTGAAAGTGTATTTAATGCAAGGGATGGGATAGTTGAATTAGTGGAAAAAAACCACAGCTTAGCACCAAGAATCGAAGATGTTTTAGAAGATTCTTACTTTAAAGCAAAAAAGAAAGCTATAAAAGCTATGAACCTTTATGTTAATGCCAATCAAAGGCTTGATGAAAGTAGCTTCCCAGATACTTGCCCATGGTCTTACGATCAAATGATGACTGAAGATTGGTATCCGCTGAACGGAGTAAATCTCTATGAGTAATTTAGCTCGTTCCCACGCTCTGCGTGGGAATGCATAAATTGCGCCTGACTCAGAACCCATAGCTAACCCTGGCAATAAACCCATGAGCCTTGTAGCTGTCCATCCAGTCATAGTGATAGCTCAGGGTAAAGGTCAGGTTGCTGTGGCTTTCCAGGTTAACCGCGGCATCGAACTGGTAACGGTTTTGTTCACGTTTGGCGCCGTTCACCAGGAAAGCGTCGCCACCCTGGGCAAAGTGCGCGGTCATGGTCACCGGGTCGTCCTTGAAGTCGTGGTAGGCCATCAGGCTGACTTCAGGTTTGACGGTCGTACTGGCTGTGGCGATATCACCCAACAGTTTCAGGCCGGCGCCCAGTTCCAGTATTTCGTAACTGTCGTTTTTGACCCTGTCAAACCCCAGGATGTCAAACCAACCGGTTCCCCGCTTTTCCCGATAATCGTCCGGCTTGATGTTGGCATAGTTGAAGGCTAGCTGAGGTATCCAGCTCCATTCTCCTGACTGGCCCAAGGGGCGTTGACAGCCAGTCAGCAGACCGATATCCCATGAGTTGACGTCATATTTGGCCTCGATCTCACTTTTCCCAACGTAGCGCTTACCGTCATTTTCACCCCAGCTATAACCTATACGACCATCGACAAACAGTGAGCCTTGCTTAAAGTTGGAGTAGACGCTGAAGGTATGGCCTTCGGCATCGATCCTGCTGGTTGAGCCATGGGTTCCTTTAACATCAGCCTTTGAATAGGTATAGGCGACACCTAGCGTCAGTCGTTCATTCAGGTCAGAATCGATACCCAGCGTGAAGCCTTGGGTTTTGGCCTCATAACCGAAATACCCGTCTTTTTTATCCTGGACAGCATCCATGTTGGCGTACTGCAACCAGAGGTGGTCGGAAGTCACTGTATCACCGGCAGCAATACCGGTGCGAAGGCCAGACTGTCGTGCGCCAATGGCCGCGCGGGACTGCCTGATTGAAGCGATGGCAGAGCTGATGGAAGCACCGGACAGGTCAGGCGTCATCTGTCCGGCAATTTTGGCGACTTCGGCAGGGTTGTGATTGACCGCCTTGAGCTGGTCCAGAACCCAGCGGTTTAGTGGGTCACTGTCCCTGGTTGGGCCGGTGGTCAGCTTGTCAGTTGTTTTTCGATTGATTGCTACGTTAATCGCTTTCAAGGCTGAATCGTTGGCACCGCCGGATCGGGCAAGATCACCCACGAATGTTGCTGTATGGTGGTAGCTGACAACGAACAGCTGTCTGGCCGCCAGGCGAAGGGAGTAAGTGTTGTAAGGGCTTGGTGAAGTCGTTAGCAAGGAGGGCATTGCGTTAATGTCGCTGTCGGATGATTGCATCAAAATATATTCGGCGCTCTCACTGAAATTCGGTTGATTATTCAGTAAAACAACGGCTTCAGGGCCGATTTCAATTTCGGTGGCTTTGACGTAAGGCGCTTTTGGGTCAGTCTGCTCATCCAGAGTCACTTCCAGTGTGCCCTCTTGCTTATAAACACCTGTCACTTCCAATGCCGTGTCACGTCCGGACGGTTGAGCTGCAGAAGATACCTTCGCGTATAAAGTACCGCCTTTGCTAATGTGGACGACGGGGGTGGCCGACACTTTCTGGTTTGAGGTCAGGATCAGTTTGCCTGAAATGCTCACCGTTGTCATAGTCTCAATCCGCTGACCGCCGAATTGAGCCACCGGACCACTGAAGGTCACGGAGCCCAGCCCGATAATGTCGCCCCCTACGGTACCGTTCTGAACATCCAGGGTGTCACCTTTACCCACCAGGCTCTGGATGCTGCCAATGGTGCCAACCTTCTGGGTCATGTTAATGGGTGGGCGGTGACCGGTGTCATCAAACGTCATCTTTGCTATTGTGCCATGGGCGTTTAATGACACGTTCTTGACAGGTACTGCTGACTGAGTGAATTTAAGCGGCAATGTTAGCTTATCGCTGGCTACGTCTTTGGTGGTCACCAGGCTGGCTGTACCGCTTTCAGTTACCGTGATGCTTGATGGGTTCTGTATTGAAATAGTTTCCCATTGTTTGCCTGTGATCCAGATGTCGTCTATGCCACTGACTGATTCAGTGATTTTGCCGCCGCTGAGAAGCAGACGATCGCCGTTACCTGGTTGACCTGTAATGTTGCCGGTGGTGCCATCGAGATGGTTCAGGAAGAGCTGCGGACGTGTGGAGTCTGGTTTTGAGAGGTCAATTCCATGGATTTCACCCCCTTCATTATTGATAGCAAAGGCTGACTGATTTAAGGAAGGTCTGGTGAAGTCTACTATCAGCTGACCCGTTTCTTTTTTAGCCGCCATGTCATCGGTGATTCTGGTAACGACACCGCCTCTGGCAATGCTGAGAGTGCCAGGGTTATCGATTTTCGTAGAGCCCCATTTATCTCCCCGGATAATCAGGTTATCAAAGCCACTCAGTTCCTTGACTGTGCCTGAAACCATGACAAGAGTGTCGTTCATTCCAGGGCGTGTTTTTAGAAGGCCAGCATCACCACCGGATTGAACAAAGTGCAGTGAAGGGCGTTGAGCGTCACCCGAGAAATCCAGACTCCCTAATGTTCCAAAGTTATCCACTTCAACGAAGCCGTTTTCGGTAAAGTCGCTGTTGAATGCCAGATTTAACGCGCCACGGCCACTGCTGCCGCTGGAGCTTGCATTGATACTGTTGATCTGCGCACCCTTCTCTATATTGACGTAATTGGGATTCATGACCGGCACTGCCACTGACCAGGCGTCAGCACTGCCACTGGTTACAGTGATGGTAGAGATAGTATCAACCGCTGTTGTAACTGAACCCGTATTCAATACCAGTGTGTCGTTCAGGTCAGAACGGCCCTTGACGGTGCCGGTTTCACCCCCTTCCATTAACAGCTGTAGCGGTGGCCGGTAGTTTTTGGAAGATAGGTCAATCGTCTTGATGGTGCTCTCAGGCAAGCTGTGTACGGTAAGCTGGCGATCCTCCGATGTGGGTTGACTGAACGACAGATAGAGTGATTCAGGACTGGCCGAGGGGCTTTGAGTAGAAATTGTATCGATACTGGCGTTTACCGCATTAATGAGCGATGTATCTATAATCCAGCCGTCAGCGAGCCAGTCAGTTCCGCCAATCTCAACGGTGGCAAAACCGGAAATATTACCCTTTATGGATACTGTCGTATTTTTATCAGAAACATCTTTTTTAGGGGGAGGCGCAATATAAAGAGTATTGTCTTTGCCACCCACACTTTCGATGTTTCCTGTGATGGTTCCTCCATGCACAAACAGCGGGGTTTGGCCGGTTTGCTCCATCTTAATGGCAGTCGATCCCCCAACGATGTATCCGGGTTCGATGACAACGCCATTTGGAAAGTTACCCAAGTAAAGCAATCCGGTACCAGTACCGCTTACGGAACCCTCATGCACTAACTGGCCATTACCTGAGATTTTGATGCCAACGGCATTATCCTGGGTAAATATATGACCACTGTTGTTGACTTTCGCTTGTTGGGTGTCTGTGCTCATGGCAACGTTACCGTCGCCAGTAACGTGGATGGTGCCCTGGTTGGTCGCACTGGAGAAGAAATTGTCCGCAGGGGGGTTACTGGTATTGATGGTGGCCGTCATACCGTAATTGTTTTTGCCGCTAATGTTGATAGTGCCATCATTGACGATCTCTGCATTCCCCTGGTCCACTCCGGGTTTGCTGATATTTTCATTGCTGGCTTTCATTCCATAGGATGGTTGGTCGCTTGAGGACTGGCTGGATAGGTTAAGAATGCCGCTGTTGGTACCCAAACCGTTGATAATGAAAAAGCCAATGGCGGGGGCGCTTAAAATATTAAAGGTGCCATTGACCTCATTTGCGGCAGCGTTCATTTTGCGCGCAGCCTGAAAGGCTATGTGAGAGGGTATGGGTGCAGTTTGTCTCTTGACCCCCTGAACAGTGACTGTGCCCTGGTTGCTGATAGTATCGCCGTATTTGGTTAGGGCCATAATGACGTCTGCAGCGTTGCCGGTCTTCTCTCGTGCACTGCTGAGCTGGCCCTTGTTAATGACTTTATTATTCATGCCTACAGCGCTATCGATCATACGAATCTCAGTCTTCACTTTATCGCCAGCGGGCAATTCGCTCGTCACAGAACCTTCGATGTACAAGGTTCCATTCACCATTTTTATGTAGTTTATCGGGCCGGGTTTAGAGGGATCAGCGGGGCCTACGACGACGGTAGTGCCTTTCGGGATGGATTCTACTCCCTCGACAATTTTGGTTTTACCGGGGGGCCATTGTTTCGGGTCAAAGCGGCTACCCGTATTATCTCCCAAAGCCCATCCGGAAATCACAGAAGCGATGACAAACGTTAAAATATGCTTCGGGTAAAAAACATGAGACTTGGGATGACTCATTGATACACCTTCAAAGATCATAAAAGGCGGCAGACAGGCTGGAGAAGACTACCGCTGAAAAAAACGGATTCAGCGTTCAAGAAATGACCAAGACTGGACTGGGTGCAGTCTAGTGCAGCTGAGCCTTGATATCCATACAGCCCCCCGTTCATCCTGAGCGGAGTTTGGGTGCCATTGATAATCTGGAGCGTTGGAACGAGGGCTGTACGGATATAAAGGCTAGAGGTAGACAAAGAAATGTTTTGAAATACCCTTTAATTGTAAAAAAATAAGTCTTTAACCCAAAAAAACGACACAGTTTTAATATTTAAGAACTGGCGTTAAAGTGTCGTACGCTGTTTAATAGCCAAACTTAAAGTATTGCATTTCTCTGAAAGGGATTGTTTATGGCTGTCTTTCCGTTTACGACTATTTCCCCGTCTAAGACTATCTTCCCATTGGAAAACCCTGTGCAGCTAGCTTTTACCAACAACATTAGTGAGCGGGCGATTCAAAGCCTGTTCATTAAAACTGAAGGTAAAGAGGTTTTTCAATGTCTGGAAACGTTGTGACCAGAGAGGAGTTTGAGGAGCTTAGGGAAGAATTCAAAGACGAGACCATGGATCTTCGGATAAGGTACAACGATATATCCGAATGGCTTAAAGTCAGGGGAGTGGACGTTGCCGCACAAAGGAGTGCCCTGAATATCCCGACAGCTCAGGGCTTCAGTCTTTACTGGCCAGTTGGTTTAATGTTCGTTTAGCAAAGATAGCAGGTAGGCCCTGAACCCTGAGTTAAAAGGAAACCCGGGGGGCAGATTACTTCCGAAGAGACAGAAAGGACTGCTGCCCATTCTTAATGGTCAGAACCAACTCATCCACACTGTAGCCATCAAATTTATTAACATTATCGATAATGGCGGGTGAAAGCCCTTCTCGCAGAAGGAGTCCATTGACCAGAATGCAGCCGATAGTTCTGGCATTCCCGTCTCTAAAAGGGTGGGTATGTTGAAGATTTCGACAGAGTTCAGCAATAGCGTGGATAATTGCGTCATGTCGCAGCTCGCTGTCCGTTTCAGTTATTTCTTGCAACTTGTTCTCAAAGGCCTGGCAATATTTTATGGATAACTCAATGCCTTTTTGACCTTTAAAATCAATGAAAACCTGGTATGTATAACGATCGAGTCTTTCTATTCTCGGAAAATTGTTCTCGTTAGCCAACTTCGTTATTTCAATTAAGCCATTCTTTGTGAAGTTTTGCCCCCTCACATAACCAACGACCGCTTCGTTCCAGGAGAAGTCTTTAATAATCACATCTGCACGAGCAGACATAACATCGGATGTAGTCAACTCATGAATAGCTTCAAGCTTACTGTAATCCAGGGGTTTATTAGCCAAAATATTACCGGCTTCTTTAAAGGCAGTTAGCATAGCCGCTGCATACCCAGGCTCATCCTCATAACAAAACAGACCTAAACCGTATTCTTCCCAGTGTCCCTCATCAATAAAAAATCTGTACAGCTCATCCAAAGGAAAGCCTTTGAACGGTTCTGTTTGATCCAGCATAGTCTGAACTTCAGCGGACTTCTCAAAAGCGCGACAAATACCCTTTAAAAGGTGGTATAAACGCAAAGAGAGGCGCTGTTCACCTTTTTCGTGATCAATAATAGATTGTTGAATGGCTTCAATACTCATTTCTGAAAGAACAAGAGCGCAAGCCTTGCGTGCAAAGGCCCCAACCTGCTTCTCTTCATGAAAATAATTTGGCAGCTGTTCTATCGAGCTAAGTAAGTCTTCACACTTACTCAAGGTGCTGGAGCTATCCCACTGAAACATAGGCACAGCTTCAAAATTGCTGAGCCATCCGTCGAGCCTCGCAAGGAAATATGCGTAATAAGTATGTCCCCGCCTATCAATAAGCTCCGTTGCTCGTCCCTGATTAAATGCTGCTTTACAACCATTAACGATTTTTTCAAAACTTCGTTCACTCTGCTCAACATTATCAGGAGATAATCTGGTTATTTTTCTGCCCGACAACTGTTTATCAGGAACCTGTGATTCATCCGACGGCAAATCCCTTTTTACGGTAGAAGGACATCGGCCAAAAACAAATCGTGACTGCTCTTTCGAACCAAACAGATATAGGTTCGCATCGCTTATATCGTCAAATGGATGAATCATATTCCGGAGCGCATTAGCAAAATAAGAGGGTATCATTTGATGACTCACTGTCGTTTTTGAAGTATTTCTCTCCCAAACTATTAGTCTCTCGGTGATTTAGTCAAGTGACTTTAAGAAGTTATAGCCCTTGTGGTACGAAAAACAGCGAGAGACACAAGATCCGAATTGCTCTTCATTCGGTGGAAGGACAGTTTTTTTCTGATCGAGCATAACCCCGAATAACCAGACACCGCTTACTTCCAGATGGCTGGTATTATGGCTCAATGTCGTTCAGCAAAGATAGCAGGTAGCCCTTTAGCCTTGGATCCTGAATTAACTTGAATATCGCGTCAAGCTGTTCTGAATCATAACCGGTATTTTGATATAAGATGTTATGAACTATTACCTTGGCAGCCAAAATATCGCGTATATCGGCACTTTCTGTGTGTTTGATTTCTTCAAATAATTCACTTTTTCCTCCCTGTACCCATCTTCTTTTGACCTGTGTATCGAGCTTCCAGAGCGTATGATTGGGGCGGTGAACCAGCCATATAACATCGAGCAGATCGGGCATGGCATTTTTAGCCTTAATGATTCGCTTGTTTGCCTGGCGACGAAGCGGTGAGTCAAAGTTAAATTGATTCAGCGCTGCTGCCTTTATTTCTGGCCGATACTCACTCACGAAAAACGACTCAAGGCCTGTGTTTTTCCAGAAGGATTGGAGATCCGCATTGACCTGACTTTCAAAAAAGCGCCACTCATAAAAGGGAATCTTATTCATTGTAATGGCTTTGGCCAGGCTGATATTGCCTGTAACGAGAATTAACGGATTAGAGAAATAGAGCAAAGCATTGTAAGCATTTTCGTTAGCGATAGTGCCAGGGTTGATAAACGTTATTTTTCTATGTTCTGTGGCAGTGCCGTCAACATAACCCCCTGACTGGTCATTTGACTTGTAACTAACATGACTAAAACCCAGTTCTTTGAGCATTTTCTTAAAGGCTGGCTTTGCAACAGTTGATGCTTTGAGGGGAGTAATGATTTTTACTTCGCCGGGTTCTACTCTTCTGATAATGCCCAAATACTCTTTCAAGAAGGCCTCATCATGGTAATAAGCGGTATAATACGACACATTCTGAATATTTTCTGCCTGAGTATGCAAATCATCATAACCTGTAAGAACATATCCGAGCCAAGGCTTATCACGCAGTAATTTTTTTAAATCCTTGTGCAATGAAGTTGATGCTTTGTCTTTTGATAATTCGTAATGGTCAACTTTGTCGATCAGCTCTGAGTTAAAAGGCAGGCCAATATGCAGTTCACCCAGACCAAATCTTGGCGTAGCAGTAGAGAATTTATGTTGTTCGGTGCTAATGGAGCAGTTCGAAAGATTCTGGCACAAATCATAACCCTCACGGAGGAAGTCTGAGATGTAGTTCATGGTTCGATGACTGATAGGCATACTGTCATAGTTGCTGAAGCCAGATCTCTGGTGAAAGTCTTCTACCAGCCATAAAGAATGAATAAAATTCTTTGCCACACCCTCATTTCTGGCAGCAATATTTGCATACCGACCAACTCCCAGCCAATTGAGTGTTCTGGGGATTCTCATTCCTGCCCAGGTTGATAGGGATAGGATAAAGCTAGCCACCTCCTTCTGAAGCCAGAATGCCTCATCTTCACGTCGTTCATCTTTATAAATCCAATTAATTTTCAGATCAGAAGCTTCAGAAAAATCACGGTATAACTTTTTTTTCTGAGACCAGGTACTCTGTACAGTCAGTTCAACAGGAATACTACTAAATGCTCTATTGCGAAGAAACTCTCTGTTTACTTCCAGTAAACAGGCAAAGTCATCTGTATCTTCTGCTATTGTTGCCAAAATCAACTTTGGCTCACGGGGATAAAAATAAGTTGGCCTGTTGTTCAGTGCAAGTAACCATTTGACTAGGGAAGATTCAAGGTTTACTTCCCTGCCATCCATTTCGACTTCTGTAGCGCAGGCAAATGGAGTCATAAAATTAAAAATAACGATGAACAACTGCATTATTGCTTTAAAGGCTTTGTGAAAATTATTCAGATACATGCCTTATTAGTCTCCTTATGATATGAGAACGGCCTATACGATAATGTTTTACTGGGCACAACGGTTTTCTTCAAAGAATTGACAAAGACAATCCTATTAAGACAATTAATAGTCGTCGTGTAACCCATGTAAACTTCTGCACTCACAGCTTCGATTTATTTCGGATAGTGTCAAAGTGTTAGCAGCCTGACTGAGAATAGACTGCCCCAGGCGGCAACGGTTCCTGCGTTGCTCTGGCTCCTGCATTAATTGAACAGATATAACGTCAACTGTTTCTATGGCTTATGTTTGATCATCAGTGATATCAGGTACTCCCTGAGCCTTGGATCCTGAATTAGCTTGATTAACTCGTCAAGCTGTTCTGAATCATAACCGGTATTCTGATCTAAAATGTGCTGAATCAGTACCTTGGCAGCCAAAACATCCCGTATATCAGCACTTTCTGTGTGTTTGATTTCATCGAATAGTTGACTTTTTTCTCCCAGCCGCAATCTTTCCTTGACCTTTTTATCAAGACGCCAGAGCGCAAGATTGGGGCGATGGACCAACCATATAACGTCGAGCAGATCAGGCATGGCGTTTTTTTCTTTAATAATACGCTGGTTTGTCTGACGACGAAGCACTGAGTCAAAGTTAAATTGATTGAGTGCTGCTGCTTTTCTTTCTGGCTGATACTCACTTACGAAAAACGCCTCAAGGGTGGTGCCTTGCCAGAAGGATTGGAGATGCTCATTCGTGTGACTCTCAAAGTAACGCCATTCGTAAAAAGGAATCTTATTCATTGTGATGGCTTTGGCCAGACCAATATTACCTGTAACGAGAATTAAAGGATTAGAGAAATAAAGCAAAGCATTGTAAGCATTCTCGTTAGCAATAAAACCTGGATCGATAAACGTTATTTTTCTATATGCAGGGGCAGTGCGGTCAACATAGCCACTTGACTGTCCGTTTGATTTGTAATTAACTTCGCTAAAACCCAGTTCTTTGAGCATTTCCTTAAAGGCTGGCTTTACAAAAGTTGACCGTTTAAGAGGTGTAACAATTTTTACTTCGCCAGATTCTATTCTTCTGATAATGTCCAAATACTCTTTCAAGAAGGCTTCATCGCGGTAATAGGCGATATAATACGAAACATGCTGGATAGTTTCTGGCTGAGTGTCCAAATCATTATTATCTGTAAGAGCATATACCAGCCATGGCTTATCGTTCAGTAATTGCTTAAAATCATTATGCAGTGAAGTTGATGTTTTGTCTTTTGATAATTCGTAATTGTCAACTTTCGCGATCAGCTCAGAGTTAAAAGGCAACCCAATGTGCAGTCCACCCAGACCAAATCTTGGCGTAGCAATAGAGAATTTATGTTGTTCTGTGCTAATGGAGCAATTTGAAAGGTTTTGATACACATCATCACCCTCATACCAAAAGTCTGAAATGCAACTCATGGTTCGATGACTCAAAGACATGGTTTTAGGGCTATAAAATCCAGCTCTTTGGTGAAATTTTTCTACCAACGATAAAGAATCAATAAAACTTTCATTGAAGCCTTTACCTCTGGCATAAATATTAGAATACTGACTAATTCCCAGCCAATTGGTTGAACTGGGTGCTCTCATTTCCTCCCAGTTTGATAGGGATAGAGTTAAACTGGAAACCTCCATCTGAAGCCAGGATTTGTCTTCATGTCCTTCATCTTCAAAAATCCAATTAATTTTAAGATCTGCAGCTTCAGGAAAAGCATCGTATAATTCTTTTTGCTGGGACCGGGTAGTCTGTACATTCAATTCAACCGGAATACTATTATTAAAAGATCCATTGCCAAGAAACTCTCTGTTTAATTCCAGTAAACAGGCAAAGTCATCCGTACCTTCTTCTACCATTGTTGCTAAAATCAATTTCGGCTCATTGGGATAATCAACAAATGGACTATCATTCAGTGCAAGCATCCATTTGACTATGGAAGATTTAAGGTTTATTACCCTTCCATCCATTTCGACTTCTGTAGCAGAGGTAAACGAGGTCATAAAACAAAGGGTAACGGCCAGTAACAGCATAATAGTTGTAAAGGCCTTGAGTGCAGAATAACTGTCAGTGAGTTTCAATACAATACGATCATGGGACGAAAGCACTTGTTTCAGATAATTCATAAAGATAATCACCTTAAAACGTATAATGACCCTCTTGTAAACCATCTAACCTTCTCCACTAAACCGCGATCAAGCAGGTGCCGGAACGAGCACCGGATTCTGGTGTCAGTTGGCGTATAAACGTTCTTGCTCCAGATCAAAACTGAGTGGTAATCAGAGTGTATCCCGGTTTCATCAATAAGACACATATAGTAGACCAGTAGCTCCTTTTTACTAGTCCATTTTCACTGGCTCAGAACAGGTTGCGTGATAAACGCGCAAAACTATACGGCAATATTATTCTTTGTACAGCCCATGAGAACAATATTTAACTTATTCAGAGCCGTTTATTCAGAGATTAAGAGGATGATCAAGTGATAATAAACATCAGTACCAGCAATTAGAAAGCAGATAGTTTTAAAACAAGCTACTATTCGCTTGTTATAAAGTTTGGTAGGTCTTACCCGGACAATACTGCTCAATATAGAAGCTTGTATGACATTATAAGGACTGGTAGCTATGATGTTAACCGCGTTATCTAAATTGAGAAAAAAAAACATTCATTTTATCGTTTTATTGATAACCCTGAAGTCTGAGAGTGCTCTTGCACTAAACGAAAAACAAAAAAGCATGTTAAAACAACTCACCCTTCCTGAGTATGAAGAACTTGATAAAGAACTTAAAGAAAAATATTTATACAGGGAAGGTGAAGCTTACATTAATACGTTGATGGCTGATGTTAATAGACGAAAAAGAAACAATTTTTTCAAAAGTAAAAATAGAGAAATAGCTCAGAAAATGGGGGTTAAGGCTAGTGACAATACTACCAAGCCTGGCATACCTTACACTCTATTAAGGACGTTTAATCTTGTTCAGGCAATGATTCATTATGGTAAAGTAGAATCTATCGAGCAAATACCGATAACAAGTGTAGATCAAGTAACGCTTAGAAAAAGTAATCGGGCAGCCAGTGTTGTTGAAAACTATGTAGATAGATTATTATCACAAAGAGCAGAAAAAACGCCCATAAAGGATATGGATTGGATAAGTATGTTCTATGAAAATCGGGCTTATCTAGAGCGAAAAACATCTATTTTTAAGGCAGCAAAAAACAAAGACTTTAATCCTGGATTATCCAATCCATATAGCCCTCTAAATCTTCAGTTACATCTACTACGCAATGGAGAGTTTATATTAAAAAATGTCAAAATAATCCGGAAAGGAAACTTTGAGGATGGAGATAAAATAGTTTTATTCGATAAATCAACATCTGCTCCAACCTCTCCCAAGAGAAACAGCGCATCTAAAGCCAGAGAGATTTACATTGCAACTCATAAACTTCAAGTCTTTCTTAATAAGAAGTATCCAGATAAATTTAAATTAACTATCAATGACGACAACATGTTTGTAGTGTCTTTGGAATTTGTAGCACCCTATGGCTGGTGGAAAGATGCATTTTTTAAAATAACGCTTAATTTTGACAATATTGGCAACAAAATACCAAACGTTTTCATTAAATATGCACCTAAGGTAGCCCACCATTTTACAAATAAACTTTTCTCAACAAAGAGTTATAACTGCTTTTATGGAATCAACTTCGGTGGTTATAAATACTGCTGGTCACACAGCCCCGAAAGTGTACTCTATGGATCAGACAATTTTACCGTAGAAGAACATATTTTGAATATAATCAATTGTTTGACAGCTGACTTCGATATAAGATCAGAAGGAATTCTTTCACATGACTTGCATGCAAGAAGCCCACAGAATGTGATTACAAAAGAAATAATCGACGTAAATGAACGGGTACAAAAAATCAGCAAGTCTGTTTATGTAGAAACGGATCACATTAAGATAGAAGAAAGTGTTCGAGAAAGAATAAAGGAAGGAGAAGATCCATTTTTTGATTATTTGGTAATGGACGATGAGTCCGATGATAAAAACAATATAGAATCAATAAGTACTGATACTTTTATTCCTATCGAAATGCAACCTGAAGCTGAGATTGTAGAATTTGATTATACCTCTATAGGAACTTTTCATGATCTGACCTCTGAAGCCAGGCGAAAATCGGAATTTAAAATACCATTAAATATAGAACCCGTTGTTTATTATAAGAATGAAAAGCTGGATGAGCATAATTTTAAACAGGTTCTGAATAGGATAAGGAAAGGAAATAAAAAAGAAGGAAATATAAAAAACAAACACAAGAAAAGGCATAACATTCTTACGCTGATTGTTAAAGTCCCTGATTATGAAAGGCGAGCGTTTGAAATTGCTGCAGCCCATTCAGATAAATTTTATATTCCAAAGAAGCACTTCCAACTAGCACATTACTTGAGAGCTGACGAAAGCACAGTAGGCAAACCCATAAAATGGGAAATACACATAGTTGAAAATAAGAAATTAGCAAAAGCTAATAATATGGTTTATCAGTATAAACTCATTTTACCTCTAAAAAGACAAAGGACAACAGAACGCTATAGAGGAGGATCTCAGTATGATAATCAGGCTAATATTTGGATACCCACTGTTAGAGAAAACATGTCGGAAGTTGAAAAGAAATTCGCTTTAATGTCAATGTATGACTTATCACGCAATAAATTAAAAATTCCGAATAATCTAAAAAAAACCGCTGTTTTAAATATGGGTAATAACATTATTACCAAATCATTATTAATGCCACAGGACGATAAATGGTTACCAACTCTGAGCCACTTGGATTTATTGCTACAAAGAGTTGAAATGTCGCTCCTTATAAGCCATGAGGACTATTCAACCGCCAAAGAAAATAATGTTTTTTTTGAAAGCGTCATTGAAGGAAATATTGAAAAAAATGTTATCACGGATATGTCATTTTTTATTGGATACCTGGCTCCAAACCTGAGAGTTATATCCACTATGAGCGGTCCAGATAAGGCAGAAATTATTTATCGTATTGTTATAAATTATCTCATAGAAATATGTGTCAGAACTCTTCTAGACAACGAATTTGATGCAAGTACTGGAATAGTCAAACAACTTATTGATAAACCGGAGCAATTTAGACTGGAGGACATCTATGCTGCCAACAAAAAAGGTATTTCTGTAGCTTTTAATGTATTACAAATCACTGATTTTATTTTTACAAAAATTGTTTTTAATCCTATTAATACAGGTAATTTAGAACTTTCTTTTTATGATAATGAAGTAGAAAACCTTCACATTATTATCAAGAGCATGCGCAAAATTATTGATGATGAGAAAAATCTTATCCCATTGTTTTTGAGTCACTTGTTGCCTGTCGCGAGACATTACTCCAGCGATATGGATTTCGAAAGCAGCCAATTTTTAAATAAGTTTACGTTAAGCATTTTAGAAAAATACGGAAGTCGTACAAAAAATAGAGATGTGCAAGTTTCTCTGCAAGCGTTTCTTAAAAAAACTGAACAAAACTCGAGTTTTTTCAGCAAAGAGAAAACAGATGAATTAATCTTTTTATTTAGGAAAAACACTCCGAATCTTCTCATTAATTTTCCAAATAGACATGGTCAGTTCAGACAAACCTGTTACCATTGTGGTGAAATTTACGAAACTAAAAACCCCATAAGAGGCAAAGGACGCCGGACAAACAAAACCACTGGCGAACCGAAAGAAACGCTAGTAAGACCTTTTCACAAGGAATGCATGGAACAGGACAGATGCATCAGGAAACAAGTAGGGCAATTATATAACAAGATGAAAAAGGGATACCCCAAAAAACAATTAGTTGCTCCCGTTTCTTACTATAACCCTGTCCCCGCCGGTTTTGAGCTGATAAGAATTAATGGCGATGGTAACTGTATGTACTCGTCCATTGCAGAGATATTCAACAGGATTAAACGTTCAAGACAAGCAGGCGCATGGAACCAGCAAAAGGTAAGACAAATCATGAATTACAACCTTCGTCAAATTTATTCCATGATTGAGGATCATCCTGATCATGAAAAACTGATACAAGAGCTTGAGCTAATATTAGGGATCGATTCTGGTATGATTCCAGCCATTCTCGATAATAATATAATTACTGATTCAACCTCTTTCGCTGAATCGGAGTTAGCAAAATTGCAACAATATGGCAGTGTGCAACTAATTGCTTTGCTAGTGCCAACACAGGGTGTATGGTTTCCGGTAATTACACAAGGTGACTACGGGTCTAATTATGAGATTTATGACCTGAATCGCTGGGTTAATTTTGCTCCTAACCTTTTGGCTATTCTGTTACAGAACCCAAATTATGCATTTCCTGATCTCTCAGAAAGTCAAAGGGAAATACTTTTACAGTTATTGCTAAACCAACATTTCGATCAAGCTGTACTCTTCGCCTCAAACCTTACAATAGCCCCTCATCAAGCTTCTCATTATCTTATTCATTACCCTGGTTCAGCGGCTCTCCTGGAACACTTTGATGCCGCAGTAAGACTTGGAACGCCCCAGAATAGAGAGGCTGATTTGTCACATACCATTCAGATACATGAGTCGTTTGAAGATCCTTCTAAAGATGGAAATAATAAAAGTAACGAGCTTGACCCCGATTCTTCAGTTTCAACCAATGATACTGAACGTGTGACATTACAGGATCGCAATCCCTTATCCCTAATGATTCAAACAAGTGCTAAAGCACTCCTAACCACGCCAGAGAATAGTATGTAAGTTAACGCCCTGTACACACGCTGTGGGAGCTGGCAAAAGGCAGTAATCGCGATTATAAAGTAGCCTCACCAGCTTCCATATATCTGGCTGCATACCTTATCAGACATTCTGTGATATGAACGCTCCCTTCGCAAAAAGTTTTATGAAACACAACCGTATGCTTAGGAGAGTTCAAAAAACCTCCCGGATTAAAGCAACTGTTCTTAGGGTAGACATTAAGCCCCACCCACAGCACAAAGACCTAATCTTGTACGCCCTGAACAACCATCTCGTGCAGGGTGTTCACGTTTCGCATTATCTGCCCAGAAGTTGAGCAGCTTCCTTGTATGTGAGAGTAGGGACTTTCCTGCATTCATAAGGGATAAAATGACATTACCAAACAGCCGGGTTCCACTTTTCATCGCCTTATGCGTCGAGATTTCTTCAATGGCTCCACTTTTATAGAGGTTCGCCTGCGCAGCATGGGCAAGATACCTTTTCAACGTCGCAACCACGAAGGACATCAGAATCAGGCTAAACACCAGTGTCGCTGATTTAGTGTTAAAACGATGCCACCCTGAATAGGACTTGATCTCTTTGAAGATAAGCTCTATCTGCCATCGTAGACGATAGGCCTGAAGTACTTCACTCAGGGTGAACTCAACCCGGTTAAGGTTGCTTACAACGAATACCCATTTCAGTTTCCTGTCATTCCAGCGGACAACAAAACGATATGGCCAGGCTTTGAATCCTGGCCATTCTACATCAAGGTCGAGGCATTGATCTTTAGGGAAGCCAGACAACACTTCCTTAAGTTTTTTCCCTTTGTAGCGATTGAGATTTTTGCCATCTTCCCGTACTGCGCTGAGTATCGTCGGGTTGATACTCTGTGGCGCCTTGCAGATAAAAGAACCCTCCCGGTCATCAATGGCAGCAAAGGATTCCAACTCAAAATAACCGGCATCAATCAGCATCAGGATATTGGCCATGGAGGTTGGCAGTGGTGGCAGACAGTCTCTTTCTGAACGGGTATCTTCAGTGAGCTGCACGCGCACCAGATTGTTGGTAAGAAGATCCATTGTCGTATGCAGTTCGACAGCAGCAGGACTGACCGTTGAGAACCTGCCGGGAAATGCTTCCTTCAGGGCATCGTAGACAGCTTGCGATGAGCCGTCATGAATCAGAATGTGCTCAAACTCTGAAAATGGACTGTCCTCATCAAACGCCATGACTTTGCGGGAAAAGACCTCCAGACACTGCACCCATAGCCAGAGGACAAGAGCAGGCATCGCGTCTTTTTTAGCTTGATTTGCCCAGGAACGATAGGAGACATTCAGACCCGTCAACTCATTAAAGTTACGGTGGAGATCGGCTTGAGTATCGCAGTTTCCATCACCAGCGAGGGCATCAATCAGTGAAAGGATAAAGTCCAAGGGGCGGATATCTCGCTGTCGTATAGTAAAACCAAGCTGTTCCGCCATGCTGATGAGTTCAGACCGGTCGAAACACGTCAGCAGTTTTTTTCAACTAGTCTACTATTTGCAGTACTCATCTTGTTCAGCCTTGATACTTTTCGCGAAGCTTTATTTTGGCTGTTCAAGGTGAGTTCTGCCGCTGGAAATGAAGCTTTTTTGAGCTTAATGTCTACCCTAAGAGCAACTGTTAATCGTCGTGTAACCTATGGGGGGTTATTCACTCAGACTTCAGTACCAGTCATTGGAAAGCAGATATTTTTAAAGCAGACTATGATTGACTAGCAACAGTGATGAGTAAAGGTAATCAGACATCGGCATTCAATCCAGACACTTTTGAGATATCATAAGGGTTGTCAATTATGATTATGACTGCGTTATCTAAATCAAATAAAAGCTTCATTCATCTTATCATTTTATCCTTAACAATGATGTCAGGGTGTGCTTTTGCACTGAACGAAAGACAAAAAAGCATACTAAAACAACTCACTCTTCAAGAGTATGAAGAACTTGACCGAGAACTTAAAGAAAAAGATTTATACAGAAAAGCTAAAGCTTACATTAATTCAGTTATGATAAACATTAATAGAAGAAAAAGAATCAAATTTTTCAAAAACAAAAGTAAGGAAATAGCTGAAAAAATCATTACTAAGCCCAGTGATAATACTACCGAGCCTGCTATACCTTACACTGTATCAAGAACGTTTAATCTTGTTCAGGCAATGATTCATTATGGTAAATTAGAACCTAACGATCTCGAGGATACAGCTCATAAAATGTTCTCTAAAAACAATAGAGCAGTCACCGTCGTTACGAACTATGCAAATAGGTTATTATTAGAAAATTCTGTTCAGGTAGCCACTGACGATACAGATCATGTGAAACTTTTTTATGAAGATCGGTATACTCAAGAAACAGGAACACGTATTATTAAGGCACCAAGAAACGAAGACTTTAATTTTGAATTAAGAAATAGATATAACAGACTTTTTTTTCCACATCGGGAAGTGCACCTGATACGCAATGGAAATGTTTTTTTAACCGATGTAAATATAATTCGGAAAGAAAATTTAAATAATGGTGATAAAATAATTTATCCCAATAAATTAACATATGCTCCAGCATCACCCACGAGAAACTCAGCATCTAAAGCCAGAGAGATTTATATGGCAGTTGGGAAACTTCAAGCTTTTCTTGATAAGAAATATCCAGATAAATTTAAATTGACCATCAATGACAATAATATGTTTTTAGTATCTCTCGATTTTGTAGCACCCTACGGCTGGTGGAAAGATGCATTTTTTAGAATAGAGTTTAATTTTGACAATATTGGCAACGAAGGACCTGAAATTGATATTAAAAATTCACCAAAGGTAGCCAACCTTTGTTATTCAGGTGCGCTTTGCCTGATTCAGAGTTATAAACATTCTAAAAGATTCATTTACAGATTTAACAAAGTATTTTCGTATAAGCAAAGTTCCATGCACTACGGATCTCAAAATTTTTCTGTAGAAGAGCAGATTTTGAATATTATCAATTATATGGCCGCTGACTTTGATATAAGATCAAGAGGCATTATTTTATTTAACTTCGACTCCACCCCACAGGAAGTGATTACAAAAGAAATAATCAGAGTAAATACTCAGGCACAAAAAGTTAACACCTCCCTTTATGTAGAATCTGATCATGACAAAATAAAAGAAAGTGTGCATAAAAGAATAAAAGATGGAGAAGACCCAGATTTTGATTATTTGGTAATTGATGATGAGTTTTATGAAGAATTCGGGAATGCAGGAAATTCAAAATCAATAAGTACTGATATTTTTATTCCTGTCGAAATGTATCGTGAAACTGAAATTGTAAAATTTGACCTTACATCGATTAAAGCTTTTTCTGATTTAATATATGAGGCCAGGAGGAAGTCAGGATTTAGAATACCAAATAATATCGAACCCGTTGTTTATTATAACAATGAAAAGATAGATAGACATAATTTTCAACAGGCTTTGAAAGACATAAGAAAAGAAAATATAAAAGAGAAGAGAAAAGAAAAGAACAAAATGAATAAAAATCATAACATTCTGACGATGATTATTAAAGTACCTGGTTATGAAAGGCGAGCTTTTAAAGATGCAGCAGCTAATTCAGTTACCTATTATGTTCCAGATAATTCACGTCGTATGTTATATAACGAAACAGTTAACGAAAGCGAGGTAGCCAAACCAATAAAATGGGAAATACATTTAGTTGAAGAAATTAAAATAGCAAAAGCTAATAATATGCTTTACCAATACAAGCTTATTTTGCCGTTTGAAACACAAAAAACAACAGAACGCTATAGAGGGGGGGCTCAGTATGGTAGTTACGCCAATATCTGGATACCCTCTGTTAGAGACAACATGTCAGACGTGGAAAAAAAATTCGCTTTGATGTCAATGTATGACTTATCAAAAAGTAAATTAAGAGTTTCTTACCATCTAAAAAAAGCCGCCGCCACAAACCTGGGCAACAACATTATTACCAAAGCATTATTAACGCGGCAGTACGACAAATGGCTGCCAACTCAGGATTATTTGGATTTTTTACTACAAAGAGTTGAAATATCACTCCTTATAAATCGTGAAGATTATTCAATTGCCAAAGAAAATAATGTTATTTTTGAAAATATCATTGATGGAAATATTGACGAGAATATTATAACGGATTTGACATTTTTTATTGGACACTTGGCTCCAAGTCTGAGATATGTGTCCAGTATGAACGCCCCAGACAAGGCAGGAATTATTTATCGTATTGTTATAAATTATCTCATAGAAATATGTGTCAGGACTCTTCTAGATAATGAATTTGATGCCAGTACTGGAATAGTCGAAAAACTTATAGATAAACCGGGGCAATTTACTCTTGAGGATATCTATGCTGCAAACATAAAAGATATTTCTGTAGCTTTTAATCTATTACAAGTTACTGATTTCCTTTTTACAAAAATTATTTTTAATGTTCTTAATACGAAGGATTTAGACCTTACTGTTTATGACCATGAATTAGAAAGTCTCCAGATTAATATCAATAGTATGCGTAAAATTGTTGATAATAAGAAAAATCTAATTCCACTATTTTTGAATCATTTATTTCCTGTCGCCAGACTATACTCCTGTCTCTTATACACATC
>NZ_JAHHPR010000669.1:0-1626 GCF_024606255.1 Endozoicomonas sp. SESOKO3 | reverse complement strand
GGAGTTATTCTGGCACGCTATAAAGGTTCTGAACTGGATCAACAATTTGGACGGTGCGGCGTTGTAACTTACACCACCTCTTCCGACTACTCTGGAATACTGGATTCCTACCCGTCTCTGACTGGGCAGGTTATTCACGAAAAGGCAAGTTCTCACCTGTTTCTTGTTGCAACAACACAGTCAGGAAAAGCAGTTCTATTCGAGTTCTCGTTAAGTGCTGCCCGGAGCTACCGGGCAGAATTCACTGTACGTAACGACCTATTCCCTGAAAATGTACAAATTAAGGATACCGCTTATCATCAGGGCGTCATGTATTTAACAGGCACCCTCGATAACAGCCTGTTGGTTGGCCGTTACCAGCAGCGACGGCTCTTTTTTCCTGAAACCAGTGATCCGTATGATAAAGAACAAGGATTTCATTTAAAGCTATCCCAAGATGGCGAACGCCTTTATGTAACCGGTAAAAGTGAAGAAGATGCGTCCTATCCTCTGTTTATCAGACAATACGACAGTCAACATCTAAAACCCGCTGCCTCTTTTGGCAATAATGGCAAAGAGATAATCACTATCAATAGCGGTGACACGGTCAACAGCCAGCAGGACGTCCTGATACAAGAAGATCAGGCCTTCGTTGCCGTATTCAGCCCTGGGGAAGAAACACTTTCTATTCGCCGGTTCGCCACGGACAATGGAAAGATTGACAGTGCTTATATGATTGACGACAGGGTTGATTTTCCTTCCCTCGCACCGGGTTCATTTGCGACCGTCAGGCTGATGGCAACGGAAGATTATTTGCACGCCATTATTTACAACAGCGATGGACAACTGTCCGTATTTACTTATAAAGATCAGGTCAATGTCCATCGTTTCGACACCACCATTAAACCTGCGGCGGCAAAGTCTATGCGTCCGGTTTTTGTGGGTAACAAAGTCTATCTGGCCTCTGAAAATACAGATATTGAGGAGGATAGTCGGCAGCTACAGATGCAAGAAATCGCTTTGGATTTTGAAAACTTTAACTATCCAAAATCCCTTGGCACTTCATCGTCTGCCGGATCGTCTGCGGTTCTCCCTGATTGGGGAATTGGGCCTTTCGCAGTGGGCTCTGTGATGGTTGCAACGTTTGCAGTTCTCGTAGCCATTAAGTGGTTCAAAAGACAACCACCCGGATCAAAAATGGAAACCACTGAATAACTACCCTTAGATGAACTTAAATAACCAACAAACAGGTGCATCCCTCAAGGGCAATCGCCATAAACATTATCATTGCCTCAAAGGGGTATCGGGCCAATAGCTTATCCAGAAAAAGTTGGCCCCTGCTGCCCCCCCCTGCTCAAACGTAAGTTTTTCCAGGTTACCCGCATGTTAATGCATGACGCCCCCTCATAGTCTATATATACGGGTCACAAATACGGATAGTTCTCATCATTGTTTTTCATGGTACTCACTCAATGAATAACAGCCCGATGAAAGATCAGTATCGGCAAAGCCCGACTATCTTCACAAAGTCGTCTGTACTTTTATTGTCACTTGTCGTGTTTTTTCCAAACTGGAACAGTTGGGCCAGTACTGTTCAGCTGGACAATAGTAATTTCAACCAATACCTGAATGCCGACCACCCGGTCG
>NZ_JAHHPR010000668.1:0-1541 GCF_024606255.1 Endozoicomonas sp. SESOKO3 | reverse complement strand
AAGATGAACTCCAGAAATGGTTGAAGCGTTTTACAAAGGATGAGGCATTAGTCAATTCAGTCATGGATCGCCATGGGAGTATTCATTTTCCTGCACTGTTCTTTTCCACTCTCACCAAACTGATGTCCGAATGTAAAACATTTAAATTAGAGATTAAAGCCAGCATCCCCTGTAGTAGTTCAGAGGACTCAGCTACCTTCAGCGCCGATGGCCACCACCTGATGATCGCCTGTGACGATAAAACATGGAAAATCTATGGCCGGGAGCGCGATGGATCGTGGAAAGAAAAAACGACTATTTCCCATGACGACATTGTCTTCTCAGCCACCTTGAGCGCCGATGGTCGCTATGCAGTGACCGCCAGTAAAGATGGCAAGGCGAAAATCTACGGCCAGAAGGACGATGGGTCATGGGTAAAAAAAGCCGTTATTCGCCACGATTGTTTTGTCCTGTCGGCAACCTTCAGCAGCGATGGCCGCCATGTGGTGACCGCTGGCAATGATGGCAAAGCGAAAATCTATAGCAAGAAAAACGATGAGTCATGGATAGAAACAGCCATTATTTCCCATGATAAATCGGTCGACCAAGCCACCTTCAGCGCCGATGGTCGCCATTTGTTGACCTTCAGTAGCGATGACAAGCTGAGAATCCATGGCTTGGAGGCCGATGGCTCATGGGAAGAAAAAGCCATCATTCGCCGCGATCGTTATGTCAATTCGGCCACCTTCAGCGCCGATAGCCGCCATGTGTTGACCTCCAGAGACTATTGCAGGGCGATCATCTACGACAAGAAAGACGATGGATCATGGGAAGAAAAAGCCACTATTTCCTATGAAAACAGGGGCAACTCAGCCAAATTCAGCTCCGATAGCCGCCATTTCATCATCTGCAGTAGTTATAAAATGGCAAAAATCTATGGGCAGAAGGACGATGGATCATGGGAGGAAAAAATGACCATTTCCCATGATGATGTGTTCATTTTTTCAGCAACCTTTAGCGTCGATAGCCGCCATGCGATCACCTGCGGTAAAGATGACAAGGTGAAAATCTATAGCCGGAAGGACAACGGATCCTGGGAAGAAAAAACTATCATTTCCGTTGATTGTGTCATATCAGCAACCTTTAGCGTCGATGGCAGCCATGTGGTCACCTCCAGTATTGATGGTGAGGCGAGAATTTATGGCCTGGAGAGCGATGGATCATGGAAAGAAAGAACCACCATTACCCATCGCAAAGGGATCAGGTCAGCCACCTTCAGCGTCGATGGCCATGTGTTGACCATCCATGACGGTAATAGGGCGAACATCAGTGAACTATGGATGATTGACCGATCGTTTAGTGTCACTCATTGACCCAACCCCACATTATTCTTCTGCAACAGAAACCCGCTTTCTACTCATTGGTCATTTTCCCGGATCAACGTCCTGTTTAACTGTTAGTTTCACTGACATCAATGTTATGAACTTTCATGCTAAAACCGACTCTAAGCCGCAGAATCAATTTTGAATATCCCTGCCAACCAGGGAAAACAACAACTTTTA
>NZ_JAHHPR010000667.1:0-37874 GCF_024606255.1 Endozoicomonas sp. SESOKO3 | reverse complement strand
TTTCAACAGACCACTGAATACTGACTATGGCGCCGGTAACGATGGTCCTCAGCAAAATCTGCATTCTTTGGATTTAAATTGTTTCATCTTCCGCTGTTATGGCGTTTGTTGTTTCCGACCATCATCTGATAGCAGAAAGCACAATGAATCGCCGCTGAGCTGCGTACAGAGCTCATGTCGCCATTTAGCGAGAGGACAATGCATTAGTTGCATAGACTATTTTGATCTTTCAAGCGAAAGAAACTACTCGCTTTTCAATGCATTGAATGGCCTCCCTGCCACTCAGCTACAATGCGACTCTGACCAACCATCCAAGACACAGACGAGCAGCTGTGATAGTAGCCCGGAATGTCACTGCAACCTTGCATATATAACGAGCGCAGAGGCTGCCTGTGCAGCTAACATTTCCGGGCAACCGACCTGTGACGTTACCGTGATTCAAAAGAATGGTCAGCAACGGCCATGTGGTAGGGCCTTCAAGCATGTTCGATCCCTGTTGGATCACAAAAGCAGAGTACATACCGGTCAAAAAACCTGTGATGTGATAGTGGTCAGGGAAGAAGGCCAACAAGGACCATGCGGGAAGGTCTGCAAAAATGCTAAAGCGCTGTCCGTCCACAGAAGCATGGCCCACAGTGGGAAAAAAACCTGTGGCGTATCCGTGGTCAGGGAAGACGGTCTGCTGCGGCCATGCGGTCAGGTCTGCAAGAACGCTTGCGCACTGTCGGATCACAAAAGAAAAGAGCACACCGGACAACAAACCTGTGATGTCATATTAGTCGGGGAGAATGGCCAGCCGCGTCCATGCGGAATTGTCCTAAAGAATGCTCTATCTCTGTCTAGTCACAAGAGCAAGGTTCACAGCGGTCAACGAGCCTGTAGCATGACCGTGGTTGGCGAGAATGGCCAGCCACGACCATGCGGGACGACCTGGAAGAATGTTCTGGACCTGTTGAGTCACAAAAGACGCACCCACAGCAATAAACAAGCCTGTGAAGTAACCGTCATCGGGAAGGATGGCCTGCAGCGGCCATGCGGGAAAATCTGCAGTAATACTCAAGCCCTGTACGATCACAAAAAAACTCATCGAAAACGCAAGGCTCTTGATCTGGATCGGAATGATGGCCTCAGTTCTAAATAACGGAAAAACACGGTTATTATCATGATCTATCTTTTCTCTCTGTAGGCCAGGATGCAAGGATATAATTATTAAGCACTCACTCTTTGCGATATTTTTACTACTACTGCCGTTTGTTATCTGTCGGGGCGAACCGTTGACAGAACGTTATATTGTCGAGCTCGAACAGACCAACCAGCACTTTTATACAGAGCGTGACTGGCAAAAACTGACGCACGACGCGTCAGACATCGCCGAAGCAAACAGCTATGCAGGAACACATTTCTCCCTTGATGATAAACCACACAGACCTGGCGACTATGGAGTAAAAACGACCATAATTGAATCAACTTTGTGGCAATGGCTTTATACTACCCATCTGCGGGTTGGTTACAAACTGATCCTGACCGGCAAAGACTCTCCTCTAAGCCCCGGCCCTTATTCATCGTTACCTGTAGAAGTGATTGTTGCTGTCGGTTGGGTTTTAAAAAGCTATTTGAACCTTGATTCACTTCTGTTTGGCCTGATTCAACAATTAGAGACAGCATCCACGCAGGCGCAGGAAGGCAAACCGGATTTGGCCATCACTATGATGTTTGGCTCTGGACATCATCGGACACTACCACCATCAGAACCATCCGGCCAGAGACCATCAGGGGCAACCACCCACCCTAAAGCCTCTTTCAACAGCCCACTGAATACTGACTATGGCGACGACAAAAGAGGCCCTCAAGAAGACTTGCATACTCTGGATTTAAATTGTTTTGTCTATCCCTGTCGTGGCATTTGTATACTCAGACAATCATCCGATAGTAGTTGGCTTGCTGAATCGTCACTAAATTCCGGACAAAGCTCATGCCCCCATTTGACGAATGCGCAGTGTCTTCGTTGCATTGGCTATTTTGATCCTCTAAACGCCAGCGATTCCTCGCCTTTAAAAACATTGGATGATTTCCCTGCCAATCAACTTCAATGCGTATTTGACCGACTGGTTTATCCACAGCCGCAAGGCATTGATAGCAACCCTGCCTATGGCAGGAACTTTTCAGACGGGGTCGCCTTAGACGGGGTCGCCTTAGACGGGGTCGCCTTAGACGGGATCGCCTCAAAATCAATGGATGCCGGGGCAGACTATAAAACTGAAGCTGTCGGGCAAGCGGCCTGTAAGTTGATTGTGATTGGAGAGCATGGCCAGAGACGACCATGCGAGATTGTTTGCAAGAGTGCTACAGCTTTGTCGGTTCACATAAGAAAAGATCACAGCGGGCAACAAACCTGTGATGTGCCTCTGGTTGGAGAGGATGGCCAGCCACGACCATGCGGAAAAGTCTACAAGAATGCTTTGGTCCTGTCGTCTCATAAAAGTAAAGTCCACAGCGGGCTAAAAGCCTGTGACGTGAGCGTGATCGGGGAGGATGGCCGACTGCAGCCATGCGGGACGGTCTGCCAGAATGCGCTAGCCCTGAGGAATCACAAAGGCAGACTCCATACCGGGCAACAAACCTGTGACATGCTGGTGGTCGGTAACGATGGCCAGTCAGGGCCATGCGGGGAGGTTCTCAGGAATGCTATAGAACTGACTTACCACAAAAGCAGAGTCCACTCTAGCCAGCAAATCTGTGGTGTGATGTTGATCGCGAAGGATGGCCAGCAACAACCATGCGGAAAGGTCTGCAAGAATAGCTGGAGGCTGTCGGATCACAAAAGAAAAGAGCACAGCGGACAAAAAACCTGTGACATGATCGTAGTCGGAGAGGATGGTCAGCAGCGGCCATGCGGGAAGCTTTGCAAGAGTTCCAAGGCTCTGACGGATCACAAAAGAAACATCCACGGCGGGCAAAAAACCTGTGACGAGATAATGCTCGGGGAGGATGGCCAGCCACAGCCATGCGGGAAGGTCTGCCAGAATCATCAAGCTCTGTCGAATCACAAAAAAAGACATCGAAAACGCAAACTTGCTGATGCGGCCAAGTACAATGACCTCAGTTCTAAATGACAGAAAAGCTCAATTATATTCTTGATCTATCCTTCCTCTCTGTAAATCAGAAGGCAAGAACACAATTATTAAACACTCACCCTTTACGACACCGCTGTTGCTGCTACTGATGTTTTTTGTCGTCTGTCATGCACAACCGTTTACAGGACGATTTGTTACCGAACTTGAACAGAAAACAGCATCTCCAAAACTGAGCTTTTCCATAAAGCCTGACCGGTGTCCCTTTTCAGACATTGCCGATATAAACGGCTTTACAAAATCATCTTTGCCGACTAATAATATACGACAACGTTCGTTCATTTACGGGATAAAAACGACCGTTGAGTTAATCTTCTGGCAATGGCATTACATCACTCACCTGCTGGTGGGTTACGAACTGATCCTGTCCACCCCGGACGCCTCCTTGTACTCCACTCCTTACTCATGGGCACTTGCAGAAGTAGTTGTGGCTGTCGGTTGGCTTTTACAAAGTTATTGGCATCCCAACTCCCCACTGTTTAAGCTGATTGAACAGCAGAAGGCAACGTTTATGCTGACCCAGGGGGATCAGACATTTGTCACCATCACTGTGATTCCGGACTCTGGGCATAGCCAACAACAATACCAGGCTTCACAACCATCGGGCCAACAAGCCCCGGGGGCAACCATCCAGCCTGCTGGCTCTTTCACTGGCTTCCTTTATTCAGGCTCCGGTAGCGGAGACGGAGAACCTCTGCAACACCAACATACTTTGGGTTTAAATTGTTATGTCTTTCCCTGCAATGGCGTTTGTAGTTTCCGAGCATCATCCGACAGCAGAGAGTCCGCTGAATGGCCACTGAATTCCTTAGAAATCTCATGCCCCCATTTTCCGCAAGGGCACTGTCTTGGTTGCATAAGTCATTTGAATCCTTTAAACGTTGGAGATTCTACGCTTTCACAAGCATTGGATGATCTCTTTGACACTCAACTCGAATTCGAGTCTGGCCAACTATTTCAGCGGCAAGCGCGTCAGCCACAAGCCGGAGGCATTAGCGACAATACAGACAATCACTGCACAGTGAATGCAGGGATCGTCTATGCAACTGATACCACTTGGCCAGCCAATGATGATGTACCAATTTGTCTTCTTCCCGGAGGAGCGCCTCGCGGAAGAACTGCACATTACCCACAAACCCTGGCAAATCATAAAAGCAGCAACCACACCGGACAACTAAACTGTGACGTGACCACAGTCGTTGAGGATGGCGAGCCTCAACCATGCGGGAAGGTCTTCAAGAGTGCTCAATCTCTGTCATCTCACAAAAGCAAATACCACACCGGACAAAAAACCTGTGATGTGACCGTTGTCAGAGAGGATGGCCAGCAGCGATGCGGGATAGTCTTCAAGAGTGCTCAATCTCTGTCATCCCACAAAAGCAAATACCACAGCGGGCAAAAAATCTGTGATGTGACCATGTTCAGGGAGGATGGCCAGCAGCAGCCATGCGGGACCGTCTGCCAGAATGGCTACGCCCTGTCGAATCACAAAAGAAGATACCACACCGGGAAAAAAGCCTGTGACATGACCGTAGTCGGGGAGGATCGTCAACAGCGGCCTTGCGGAAAGATCTGCCGGAATGCTCTGGCTCTCTCTGATCACAAAAAAACTCAACACGGCGGGGAAAAAACCTGTGACGTGACCGTCGTTGGGGAGGATGGTCAGCAGCGACCATGCGGAAAGGTCTGCCAGAATACTCAAGCTCTAACGAATCACAAAAGAAAACATCGAAAACGCAATCCCGATGATGTGAGCCAGAATAATGACCCCAGCTCTAAAGAAGGTAGAGTAAATAAATAACGAGTCGATCTCTGCAGGGGACAATTTTGTAAAGAATCTTGATATAAAAGGGAGAGTGGGTACTCGCCAGCAGGTATAACTGCAAGCTTATTAACTCAAGCTGAATGATTGCCGCCTTTGAACTGGTCAAACTCCCGGTTGGTGCGATCCGGACAGACAACCCTGTTTCCTTCGGGTACCATCCAGTCAACGACACTTCTGGCAATATCATCAAGCTCCATGTCACTCCGGGCGAAGAAGCGCTTGAGACGTTCACGCCCGGAGTCGATCCCGGTACCGTGCCCCATAGTTCGGGCCGTACGGGACAGGTTGACTGAACCCATCTGGATAAGGCCAATAATAACCAGCGCAATAAGGTCAATACGGGATTGATGCCAGCCAAGAGAGGTTTTAAGATGCTTTGCCAGTGAATGGGGGGTGTTGCACGAAAGGTGACTGCTTGAGGTAATGGGCTTGCAGAATGCCTGCTGTCGGCCACCTATGCACCCTTTGATATCAAGCTTTGTCTCGAAATTATCCCCTTCAGAGCTCTGATTTTTGACAAAAGGCTTTTGACAGAAAACATTCTCATTTTCTTGATCTATCTTTCCCTTCTGTTAACCAGAATACAAGGATAGAATTATTGAGCACTCACTCTTTGCAACACTAATGTTGCTGCTATTGTCGCTTTCTGTCATCTGCCAGGGTGAAACGTTGACAGAACGTATTTTTGTTGAGATTCAACAAAATTCAAACCGGAGCTTCACTATAAAGCGTGACCAGCGAAAATTGTCTGGCAACCCATCACACATTACCGACACAGGGGGCTGTGCAGGAACAGATTTCCTGCCTGATGAAAAACGACAGAAATCGTATGATTACGGAGCAAAAATGCCCCTTATTGAGTCGATTTCGTGGCAGTTGCTATACGCTACTAATCTACTCGTTGGTTTCGAACTGATCCTGAGCACCATAGATACCCCTTTAAGCTCTAACCCACACTCAGGGATGCTCGCAGAAGTGGTTGTCAGTGTCGGTTGGCTTTTAAAATGCTATTGGAACCCTTATTCACGGCTGTTTAGCCCAATTCAATACCAAGTTGAACAACAAGAGTCGAGTCAGGATCGCCTATTTGCCACCATCACTGTCATGTTTGGCTCTGGATGTAACCAACAATCATATCAGCCAACAAAATCATCCAGTCAGCAAGCTCCGCAAAGAAGTACATACCCTTCAGGCTATTTCGCTAGCCTCCTGCATTCTGACTATGAGGACGGTAACGAAGACCCTCAACAACACCCACATACTTTGGGTTTGAATTGTTTCGTCCATCCCTGTCATGGTACCTGTCAACTCCGACCATCATCTGATAACACAGAGCCCTCTGAATGGCCGATGAATTTCGCAGGAAGCTCATGCCTCCATTTGGCCACTGGGTACTGCTTCAGTTGCGTGGGGCATTTGGATCCTTTACAGGTTACGCACCCCCAACAAACCCTGCCTTTCGAAATACGGGATGATATTCTTGCCATTAAACGCCAATACGATTTTGGTCAACGATTTCCGCCACAGGCGCATGGTACTGATGACAACCCAGCCAATAATGGCAACCCTCAAGGCGGGGTCGCTTTAGACTCAATGAGTGCAGGGGTAGTCTCTAAAGGGCAACGAACCTGTGTCGAGATCGTGATAGGTGAGGATGGCCGGCAGCGGCCATGCGGAAGGATTTGGAAAAGTTCCAGAGCCCTGTCGGATCACAAAAGAAGAGACCACAGTGGGCAACAAACCTGTGACGTGCCCCTGATCGGTCAGGATGGCCAGCCGCGGCCATGCGGAAGTATCTGCAGAGGTTCTAAAGCCCTGTCGGAACATAAAAGAAGAGACCACAGTGGGCAACAAACCTGTATCGTGACCGTGATCGGTGAGGATGGCCACCGGCAGCGATGCGGAAAAGTCTTGAGAAGTGCTATATCTCTTACGGCTCACAAAAGCTCATACCACAGCGGGCAAAAAACCTGTGACATGACGGTGGTCGGGGAGGATGGCCAGCTGCACAAATGCGGGATGCTCTGCATAAATGCCAGAAATCTGGCGAGTCACAAAAGAGTTGCTCACACTGGGCAAAAAACCTGTGGCATAACTGTCGTTGGGAAGGATGGCCAGCCGCGGCCATGCGGGATGCTCTGCAAGAATGCCAGAGACCTGTCGTATCACAGGAGAAAAATACACAGCGGGCCAAAAACCTGTGATATGCCCCTGGTCAGCGAGGATGGTCAGCAGCGGCCATGCGGGTTGGTCTGCAAAAGTGCCCCGGCCCTGACGGATCACAAAAAAAGAGACCACACCGGACAACAAACCTGCAACATGACCGTGGTCGGGGAGAACGGCCAACTTCAACGATGCGGTCAGCTCTGCGACAATGCCAGAGCCCTGTTGAATCACAAAAAAAAACATCGAAAAAGCAAGTTTGTTGATGTGGACCAGAATGGAGGCCTCTTTTCTAAATGACAGACAAATAGATATATGCTCTTGATCTATCCTTTCTCTCTGTAAAACACAATGCAAGGATGGATTTATTAAAAACTCTCTCTTTACGGCACTGCTGTTGTTGCTACTGTTGCTACTGTTGCTACTGTTGCTACTGTTGCTACTGTTGCTACTAAAGCTGTTGTCTGTCGTCTGTCAGGCCGAGCCGTTGACAGAACGTTTTGTTGTCGAGCTTGAACAGAATGCAGTTTTTACAAACCAGAGCTTTTCTGTAAAGGATTACCAGCATAAATGGCCGGACAGCCCGTCAGACATTACCGATACAAACGGCTATGCAAGATCAGATTTACCGCTTGACGAAAAACGACACAAACTTGTCGGTTACGGGGTAAAAACCACCCTTATTGAATCAATTTCATGGCAATGGCTTTGCGCTACTCATCTGCTGGTTCGTTACAAACTGATCTTGACCACCAAAGACTCTCCTCTGTTTTACACCCCTTATTCATGGGTGCCTGTAGAAGATGTTTGGGTGTGAATTGTTTCATCCACCCCTGTTACGGCGTTTGCCAATTCCGATCATCATCTGATGGCAGAGAGCCCGCTCGATCGCAGCTGGATTCCCTGGAAAATTTGACAAGCCACACAGAAGCTATCACCGGACAAAGCTCACGCACCGATTTGGTCAATAGACACGGCCATAGCTACAAAAGTCATTCTGATACTATGCAGAATATATATTCCAATGAAACGTCGCTTTTCGAAATGTCGTTTACCCTGTCCACACCCCCACCAAGAACCTCAGAAACAGAGCAAACAACAGAATCATTCCAATTGGACCAGACCCAGACTAAGATGTTATTGTCGTCTAACAACAGCGTAAAGCACCATGGTCAACATACCTGTGACGTGACCGTCTTCGGGGAGGATAGTCAACCGCGACTCTGCGAGACAGTCTGCAAGAATGCCAGAGTCCTGTCGGATCACAAAAGAAGATTCCACACCGCACAACAGACCTGTGACGAGATGGTATTCGAAGAAGATTGCCAGCAGCGCCCGTGCGGAAAGACGTGCAAGAATATTCGATCTCTTTCGGTTCACAAAAGCAAATACCACACCGGTCAGGCAACCTGTAACGAAATCTTGGCCGAAGAGGATCGCCGACCGCGGAGATGCGGGACGATTTGCAAGAGTGCTAAAGCCCTGACGGAGCATAGAAGCATGCATCGAAAGCGCAAGCGCGTTCAGGTGCACTTCTCCCAATGAACACTAGTTGCCCTCTTCTGCCTGCTCCCTCTCTCCACTGTCGAGCTCAGATGCCAGCCGATAATCATCCCGTCCGCTTTTCTTGGCCACATACATGGCCTGATCAGCAGCCTTGAGCAGAGCTTCGGCATCAGTGCCGGTATCTTCTGATGTCGCAATTCCGATACTGGTGCCTACGTGTCTGGCTTCGCCATTCAGATCGTGGGGTTCACGGATTGTGGTGAGAATCTTCTCAGCAATCAGTTTGGCGTCCGATGCTTCCGCCACATCATCCAGAATGATGGCAAACTCATCCCCCCCTAACCTGGCAACCAGGTCACCTTCACGCACACATTCCTGCAACCTTTGTGACACACTTCTCAGCAGAAGATCTCCGGCATCGTGCCCAAGGGTATCGTTAATTTCCTTGAAGTGATCCAGATCAAGGTACATGACAGCAGTGCTCTTATTCCGCCTCTGACTCCTGGCTAATGAAGCACCCAGAAACTCTTTGAACAGTGTCCGATTAGCCAGCCCTGTCAAACTGTCGTACTTCGCCATCAGCAACAACTGATTTTCCAGCTTCTTGCGCTCGGTAATGTCTTGAAACAATAAAACGCAACCCTGCACTTCCTGCCTGTCATTAACAATAGCCGCCATATTGTATTCAGCATCAAAGTGGCTTCCGGAAAGTGTCCAAAGTTGTCTATCTGATGTATGAAAGACACCTCCAGCGACCATCGTATTCTCAAGTATTTCTGACTCTTGCCACTTTTCCAGAGCCTCTTCCCCTTTAGCGTCGTATACAAACTGACTGATGTGTTTTCCCAACAGATTTTCTTCTGTTCCTCCAAGCATGGCGCAGGCGGTTGGATTGATGAACGAAATCTTGCCATCGGGATCAAGACCGGCGATGCCTTCACCGGCATTATCCAGCAACAACTTATTCTTTCGGCTGATCCAGCGAAGCTCCCTTGAGACTTGCTCTAGCTCAATCCGCTGTTCTTCCAGCTGCAGAAACACCTTAACCTTGCCCAACAAGATATCCGGATTGATGGGTTTTGGCAGATAATCAACCGCACCCGCCTGATAGCCTTTACTGATGTAGGACTGATCCTTGTTTATGGCGGTGACAAAAATGATAGGAATATTGGCTGTCTGCTTGTTGCTGTGCAGCAAAGTCGCCGTCTCAAAACCGTCCATGCCCGGCATCTGCACATCCAGAAGGATCACCGCAAAATGGTGATGAAGCACTTCTGATAAAGCCGCTTCACCAGAGTCCACTTTATGTATTTCGGCTCCCAACGGCTTGAGAAGCTTGTTCATGGCCAGCAGATTCTCAGGACGATCATCCACGACCAGAATTTTGACTTTCGGCTTGTCATCCATGACCGCCCTCCTGACTCATTCATGTCTCAGGTTTGAAATTCTTGGATTTTAAGCAGACAGCCATATCACTCAAGTCCAGCACATGGTCCACACAACCGGTTGCAATGGCTGATTTGGGCATTGTCGGCACCTCGGCTGTTTCGGGATTCTGGACAATGGTTAATCCGCCTGCCTGTTTAACAGCCCTGACACCCTCTGCCCCATCTTTATTGGCGCCCGTTAACAGGACACCCACCACTTGTGTACCAAAAACATCGGCAGCAGATTGAAAGAGGACATCCACCGAAGGTCTGGAATGGCAGACCGGGGCATCAATGCTCAGGCTCAGGGTTTCCCTATCTTCAACCTGCAAGTGGTAACCACCAGGAGCCAGGTAAACATGATTGTCGACCATCTTCTGCTTGTCATAAGCAATACTGACCGGCAGTGGTGATGTTTTCCCCAGAAATTTTGATAAGCCTTCTTCATCACCGGACGCCAGGTGTTTGGTAATAATAACGGGATACGAAAAACAGCTTCCCAGTTCCAGAAGCAGGGATTCCAGTGCTGAAAGCCCTCCGGCTGAGGCTCCTATCACCAATACCCCGTCGCTCATCAATTACCCTTTCTGTAGATGCGCTGGTCCCGATCAGTGACTTCCAGCTGATTACCGATTGAACTGAAGAGAATATTTTCCCGCTTGCCAACACAGAGCACACCTCTGGAACAGAGACTGTCAAATAGCAGTTGCAACACCCGATCCTGTAGCTCCTGATTGAAATAAATGAGTACATTTCGACAAAGAATCAGGTTCATTTCCCCGAATACACCATCCGTCACCAGATTATGATTAGCAAAGGTAATATGATCAGCCAGTCGTCCATTGAACTTCACGGAGTCATATCCTCTGTGAAAGTAGTCTGATAACTCTTTCTTGCCTCCTGTCTTGCGGTAGTTCTCCTCATAAAGAGCCATCTCGGCTTCCGGATAGATACCGCTTTTGGCATGACGCAATGCCTGATCGTTAAAGTCTGTGGCATAGATCTGACAGCGATCCAGCAGACCCTCTTCATCGAGAAGAATAGCCATGGAGTAGGCTTCCTGACCACTGGCGCAGCCCGCATGCCAGATTTTGATAAACGGATAGGTTTTCAGAATCGGGACTATGTTCTCCCGAAGAGACTTGAAGAAATCCGGGTTCCTGAACATCTCTGTCACAACCACCGACATATCTTTAACAAAAACAGCGAAAGCAGACTCGTCATGAAGAAACAATGGAATCAAGTCACTGATGTGCTGAACGCCCGACATCTTCATGTGTCTTTTGACACGGCGGATTAAAGATGCTCTGGCATAGCTGCCAAACTGGTAACCATACTTTTCCTGAACAGCACTCAGAAGTAGCTTCAGTTCAAAATCCTGATACGAATCCCCGGGTTCTGTCATTTGAATAACCAGACCTTCATCATTTCAACCAGTTTGTCGATCTCCACCGGCTTGGTCATATAGTCATTGGCGCCCGCTTCTATACACTTTGCCTTATCATCGGACATGGCCTTGGCTGTCAGTGCAATGACAGGCATACTCTTAAACCGGTCAACTTCACGCATTTTGGTCATGGCTTCATAGCCGTCCATCACCGGCATCATGATGTCCATCAGCACCAGCTCAATACCCTCTTCTTCATCGAGCTTATCGAGGGCGTTTTGTCCATTATCAGCAATGACCACTTCCAACCCAATTCCCTGCAAGCCCTTGGATAATGCAAAGGTGTTGCGAAGATCATCATCCACCAGCAGAATTTTATGACCTTCAAGGGATTTGTTATTCACCGACTTAGCTGCAGGCCTTAATTCGGCAGGAGCCGACTTTTCGATCGAATGAATGAAAAGGCTGATCTCATCCATCACCCTCTCGGAAGCATAATCCCCCTTCATAACCAGAGCACGGGTATATTTCTGCAGCTCTTTCTGGTCTTCTGCCGACAACTTCTTATCGGTATGAATGATGATCGATGGCATGTTGTCGCCCATCTTTTCCTGAAGCTTCTGTAAAAACGCCAGTCCACTGCTGTCTGGTAAATCGACATCCATCACCAGACACTGCCAGTGATTCTCTGACATTGACTGTTCGGCTTCTTCAGCGGATGAAGCCTCGGCGATATTCATCCCTTTTTCTCTCAGCATTTTCGCCAGGTGTGATCGACTCTCTGCATCAATGTCCAATAACAGAGCATGTTGGATATCTTTTGAGAGAGCCGTTTTAAGCGTGCTGAAAACCTTTTCCAGGTCACCTACCGACACCGGCTTGACCAGATAACCAACAGCCCCCTGTCGCTCTGACTCATCAGGATCACGTCCCGAAACGATGTGAACCGGTATGTCTTTTGTCATAGCATTCTTCTGCAACTGCCTGAGCACATCTTCACCATCCATATCTGGCAGGCCAAGATCCAGAATAATGGCCATAGGCTGCTCTTCGATCGCCGTCTGAATCCCTTCCTTACCATTGGCGGCCACCAGACATTGATAACCATGACTGCCGGAAAGCTGTTTGACGATATCCGAGAAATGCTGATCATCTTCAATGATCAGAATATTCTTTCCAGCTGTGGACCTTTTCTTTTTGATCGGAGGCTTATCAGCCACAGGAGCCGAGTCAGCTTTAGCTTTTTTTTCAGCAGGAGCGGAAGCGGCTTTTTGATAACCGTCACTGGTAGCGGGTGAATAACTGTCAGCCGTGACTTTTGCGCCATCAATTGAGCAAACGGCATTATCAGGCAGATAAACCGTAAACGTTGTTCCTTCTCCTTCGGCACTCTCTATGCCGATATGACCACCCAACATAGAAGTCAGTTCACGTGAGATTGCCAAACCTAACCCGGTTCCACCGTACTTTCTGCTGGTTGAACCATCCGCCTGCTGGAATGCCTCAAAGATGGCATCCTGCTTTTCTTCCGGAATGCCTATCCCGGTATCCCTGACTGCAAAGGCAACATAGGTTTCGTAGCCATGACCTGCCTTACGGGTTGAGTTGAATACCCGGATATAGACGCCCCCCTGTTCCGTAAACTTAAAGGCATTAGACAGGAAGTTTTTGATAACCTGCATAACCCTTTGGCTATCGGTGAGAATAACTCTGGTCGTCCCGGGATCTATATCCACAGAGAAATCCAGTCCCTTGTTTTCAGCCAGAGGTTTGAACAAAGTCCGCATACTGGAGCACAGCTCTTCAATATCCATATCTTCCAGATTGACACTCATCTTGCCGGCTTCAACCTTGGACAGATCAAGAATATCATTGATCAAATCGAGAAGTTCCTTCCCACCGCTGTAGATCACTTGTGCGGATTCAATCTGGTCTTCGTTAAGGTTACCTTCATCGTTATCTGCCAACATCTGTGCCAGAAGGAGAAGTGAGTTCAAAGGCGTCCGTAATTCATGGGACATATTGGCCAGGAACTCAGACTTGTATTTACTGGCCTGTTCCAGCTCTTCTGCCTTCTCTTCCAGGGTTTTTCTTGAAAGCTCAATATCCAGATTTTTTCGTTCAATCTCAGCTTTCTGTTGCTGAAGAAGCTCGGTTTTTTCTTCCAGCTCAGCGTTAGACTTCTGCATCTCCTCACTCTGGGCTCTTAGCTCCTCCTGGGACTCTTCCAACACTCTGGCCCGGCTTTCCAATTCATCATTGACAGAACGCAGCTCTTCTTGCTGCTCTTTCATGGCCTCTGATTGCCGCGTGGTCTTTTCGAGCAGCTGATTGACACGGTTACGGTATTGGGCAGAATTAATACCGATAGCGACACTTTCCAGAGCATCTTCGAGAAAGCCCCTCTGTTCATGCGTCAGCTCCCTGATAAGGGCAAACTCCAGAACTCCCTTAACTTCTCCCTCATAAACAAGCGGTACGGTAATAATCACTTTGGGAGACGTATTGCCCAATCCCGATTCAATTTTGATGTAATCTTCGGGAATGCCGGTCAACTCAATGGCCTGCTTCTCCAAAGCCGCCTGACCTACCAGACCTTCCCCGATCTCAAAAATGTTTTTGTTCTGCTGGCGTTTTTGCCAGGCAAAAGATGCCATCAGCTGCAATCGCTTCTCATCATCCATGACATACATGGCACCTGTCTGCATATGCAGGTAGCGGGCAAGGTAGGAGACGATGTTCTTACAGACCTCTGATAGCTCCTGCTCTCCCCTCATGCAGTTATTCAAACCTGCCAGACCTTCCTGCTGCCAGCTCTTGCGATCGTTATCACTGATAACATTTCTCAACTTCTCCGTCATCTCAGAGAAGCTGCGACTAAGGTCACTGATTTCATTGTGACCGCTGAGTACAGCACCCTGAGCATAATCACCCGACGCAACCCGATTAACCCAGGCAGTGATGGTTCTGATCGGTCTGACCAATCTTCGGGTAATGACCAGTGCAATCAGAATGACAATCAGGGCGGTAATCGCTGTGATATAGATCAGGCGATTTCTGAACTCAACAACAGAGACAAAGGCATCTTTCTGGCTCACTTCAGAGATAAGAGCCATAGTTGTGCCGGCGACCTCAATGGCATAAAAGGTTCCCAGAACACTCTCTTGATAGACATTGGTGTAGCTCTTGATATGAAAATGTTGATCGCCTTTATGACTGCCGGAGACATCTGAGTGAAGATCGAGTTCTCCACCAAAAAGTTCATTCAGCTCTGCATCGCTATCAAGACCGTGACTTTGATCATCCATGTTATGATCATGAAGTTCATGGAATACGCCATCGGTATCAACATGAGCCAACCAGTCCTGAGTCAGGATATTATCTGCCTTCAATATCATGGACTGGCTTGAATCCAGATCTGTACCGTAGCGAATGTAGCCATCATCACCAATAAGATAGGATTTCAGAACATCACTAAACTGGTTTTCGCTCTCAAAAATGTTTTGAACGTTATGAGCCAGTATCTGAACCGCCAGAAAGCCGATTGTTTCCTCTTTCTCATCCACCAGCGGCAGAATAAAGAAACTGACCTTCTGATCTCCAATGGGTGGATACGCAGTCACATCAGCATACTTGGGAACTACCTCTTTAAGGCTTTCACGGGCCGCTTTTGCAAGTGAGGTATTGGCAAGAGCCCCAATGAAAAGGTTTTTGCCCAGATCACTGTAGGCATTCACGGTATAAAGAATATTACCTTCAGTATCCCCCAAAATCAGATCGGAGTAATCGTAGTAACGTAAAAAGTCCACAAACTCACTGGAGTACTGATTCAGAATCTGATTATAACTGTCAGAATTAATGAACATTTCCGGTGATTTCTTAAGAGCCTTGCGACTCTCAATCAGATGTGACAGAAACTCCCGGGCCACTCCGGCCTTGATAAACAGGTTGGTGACTACCGAGTCAAAATAATCATTAATTTGCTGACTCAATAGCTGGTTGACAGTACTCAACTGTTCATAACGACTTTGAACGATGGTTTGTTTACCTTGACGGTATTCATTGAAACCAATCACCGTAATAGGTCCCAGCGACAAAACCATGAACCAGACAAAGAGTGTGACCGATAGACCATGCCTGAATTTTCTATCAGATGATTGTTGTGAATCCTGCATTTGTCTGGCCATCCCTGCCACTTAAATCCCAGTATGTAAGGTGTAATGCGCCTACCGCCAGAATTGCGAGACTTCAGCGGTTTATCCCTTATTGCATCGCCTATTTAAGGTAAAGTTTTAGAGCCGGTAAGCAGGAAAATAACACCGGTTATCCAATGGTGCTGGCAGAGCCTTGTCCCACATCACCGGAGGAAAAAGCCCTTTACCGCTGACGGAAGCAGTTTCCACAGATAAGAATACAGAATCGATTAAGAGCCCTTGTCCAAAAAAAAGCTTAAGATCTGATAATGGCTACGGCTCATACCCTGAAGATACAGGCCTCCAAAAGCAAGATATCGCTGCTGAAACAGTAAACAGTGCAATGCCCCGGCAAACCCGCTAGATTAGGTTAAATTCAGGCAATTAATCAGCACAGACAAAGCAGATTAAGGCTATGCAACTCAACCAGATCGTTTACAACCATTTTCATTGTTCTCATTCTAAAGAGTCAAGACTGGCCGTGATCGTGGGTACCAATGGTGCGGGTAAACCGCCTCAATGGAAGGTATCAAAGTTGCCTCGGGCACGTAGGGGCAGAAGCGCCCCGGATTCTGAATCGAATACTCCCTGTTCAACCTCGTCCGGAAAACGATCCAAACACCATTTTGCTTAACGAGTATCTTGATCTGGTTTACGCCGAAAAATGGCAGGAAGCAGAATAAAAGCGAAAAGCGTTGGACGCTATTTTTCAGGGGCAGGAACCGGCCCTGACCTAAGCTGACTTTTATATAAAAACCTTCAAATGGGGGCCCATATGAGACATCAAGCAATACAAATCATGGATACCGTGACAGAAGACGAGTACTTGAATTACGAAAGTACTTCAACGATTCGTCATGAATACTACAGTGGCTATGTGGTCGCTATGGCAGGCGACACGGCAAACCATAATAAGATCACTTTGAATCTGGCAACTCTTCTACATAGCAAACTGCCAGAAGGTTGTGAATTGTATTCATCGGATATGCGTTTAAAGGTCAAGGGACAGAAGGAAGTCAGTTACCGCTACCCTGACGTGTGGGTACGTTGTGGCAATGAATCATTGACCACTGAGACGACAGGTGAGGATGCCTGCCTGATCATTGAAGTTATGAGCCATGGAACCCGAACCGTCGATGAGACTTATAAAGTGACTGAGTATGCAGAAGCATTGAAACACTGCAATGGCGAGTATTTAATGGTCGATTCTGAGCGCCATTATGTGATATTGAAAGGCTGGGTAAATGGCAGGTTTATTACCAGGAGGAAGCTGACATCCATCGGATTGATTTATTTTGAATCTATAAAATCACAGTTTTCTGTCGAGGATATCTACCAGAAAATCCTGTTAAACTGAGCCCCATCCGGCATAAATCTGTGTTCATAATGTTGGCGTCAGATAAGCCGGTGGGTCTCACAACAGGCCCAAGCCAGATCGGAAAGATCGACTTCTCAGCCAATCAATGAATCATCTTGACCAACCATAACATGGTGCCGATCAGGCTGTATAAAGAGCAGGTTAAAAGGGCAATTTCCTGACGGGACAGTCGATCATTCGCAGCTTTCATAATGCTTACCTCGTACTTCATAATCGCTATTCAAACATTACACTTTCCAGTGTAGCGATCAGAGTCGGCGTCCAAATGGCTGGCAAAACATCAAAAACCTGATGCCCGCGGGTGTCGAGCCTGTTTTCGTCATTTGGGGGTCCATAAGCAGGAATAGATGAGCGGTCTTTTGATGATCCAGACTACCTGATTGGCTGTTTTTCGCCAGAAAAGCGTCAGGCTCCCAGATAAGCTTTCCGGACAGCATCATCCGCCAACAATTCATCACCGCCACCCTGTAACACGATACGACCGTTTTCCAGAACATAGCCCCGGTCTGCCAGTCTCAGAGCCTGGTTGGCATTCTGCTCCACCAGAAAAACCGTAACACCTTCTTCCCGGAGACGTTCGATAATTTCAAAAATCTGTTGGATAACAATCGGTGCCAGTCCGAGACTGGGCTCATCCAGTAACAGCAATTCCGGGCTGCTCATCAGGGCTCTTGCGATCGCCAGCATCTGTTGCTCTCCTCCGGACATAGTACCACCTCTCTGGTACAGCCGCTCTTTCAGACGGGGGAAGAGCTCCAGCACATGTTCATAGTTTTTCCGGAAAGGCTCACCATCGACAAAAAAACCGCCCATAGTCAGGTTTTCTTCAACAGACAATCTGGAGAAAATTCTTCGTCCTTCCGGGACAACAGCAATGCCTGAACGCATAATTTCGGAGGTAGGACGACCCGAGAACTCCTGACCCTTGTAGAGTATGGAACCCGATTCAGCTCGGGGTTCACCACAAATGGTCATCAGTAATGAAGACTTGCCAGCACCATTGGCGCCTATCAGAGTAACGATCTCACCTGCCGAGATATCCACACTGACGTCATCCAGAGCCTGGATCTTTCCATAGAAGGTAGACACGTTTCGAATGCTGAGAAGTGGTTCAGGTGCTGACATACTGCTACTGCCCTTTATTTATTCTGATTGTTATTTATTTTGACCGTTATTAAGAGTCATCGAAGATAACAGAAATACGTTTGCAAGACAGCCGGAAACTCACGGCTATCCCTCACCCAAATAAGCCCTGATCACCTCAGGGTTGTTGCGAATATCCTCCGGCACACCTGACGCCAGTGGACGTCCCTGATTGATGACATAAATCCGGTCAGAGATATCCATAACCAGCTTCATATCATGTTCAATCAATAACACAGTAACGCCATGATCCCGTCGCAGATCTGAAATCAGCTGATCCAGCTCTGCCGTCTCATTGGGATTGAGACCCGCTGCAGGTTCATCCAACATCAATAACTCGGGCTGAGTCACCATACAACGGGCAATCTCCAGTCTGCGTTGCTGTCCATAAGCCAGGTTACCCGCTTCACGATTGGCAAATTCGGTCAGACCCACTTTATCCAACCAGAACTCAGACCTCGCCATCGCTTTTTCTTCACTACGCCGATAGCCGGGGGTTTTAAACAATCCCGCCAACAACCCTGTATTCAGATGTCGGTGCTGAGCAACCAGAAGGTTTTCCAACACGGTCATGCCCTTAAACAGACGCACATTCTGGAAGGTTCTCACGATACCAAGCCGGGCTATTTTATAGCCCGGTACCTTCTCGATAGCCTGACCTTTATATTGAACAGAACCACCTGTCGCCTGATAAAAGCCCGTAAGGCAGTTAAAAACGGTCGTTTTGCCGGCACCATTGGGTCCAATCATGGAAACGATTTCACCCGGACGGATTTTCAGCGCCATCTGATCAACAGCCAGTAGTCCGCCAAAGCGCATACTCAGATCAGAAACGTCCAGTAAACATTCACTCATTCTGATTCCTCCATTTATACGCTTTCGGCCAATGATGCTGTCTTGACCGGACTGCCCGACTCAGACCTGCTCGATTTAGTCTTGATATGAGGCCGCTTCATGGGCATCAGCCCTTCAGGGCGCCATACCATCATACAGACCATCATTAACCCGAACATCAGCATCCGGTATTCTTGGAATTCACGGGCAAACTCAGGCAAAACGGTCATAATCACAGCGGCAAGAATGACACCGACCTGAGACCCCATTCCGCCCAGTACGACAATGGCCAGAATGATGGCGGACTCAATAAAGGTGAACGACTCTGGACTAATAAAACCTTGACGGGCAGCAAAGAAGGTGCCTGCAAAGCCGGCAAACGCAGCCCCTATGGTGAATGCAGACAGTTTGATGGCCGTAGGATTTAATCCCAGTGAACGACAGGCAATATCGTCTTCACGCAACGCTTCCCAGGCTCTGCCAATGGGCATTCTGAGCAGTCGATTGATCACAAAAAGCGTGGCAATCACCAGCAAAACCGCCAGTATGTACAGAAAAATCACCTTGTACTCACTGCTGTAATCAATGCCAAAGTATTCGTGGAAAGGAACATTCCCTTCTTCCTTCGCCCTGCGTCCAAATTCAAGACCAAAAAGAGTCGGTTTCGGAATCTGACTGATACCGTTGGGACCACCGGTTAATGTCGTCCAATTGTTGAGCAGGATTCGAATGATTTCACCAAAGCCCAGAGTCACAATGGCCAGATAATCACCCCGAAGCCTGAGCACCGGGAAACCCAGAATAAACCCAAAGAAAGCAGCCAGAAAACCGCCCAACACCAGACTGCTCCAGAAATCGAGGCCCAGATATTGATTCAATAAGGCATAACTGTAGGCACCGACGGCATAAAAGCCGACATAACCCAGGTCAAGAAGACCAGCCAGCCCCACCACAATGTTCAGACCCAGTCCCAGCATGACGTAAATCAGAGCCAGAGTTGCCAGATCCACAGCGCCCCTGGAAACAAAGAATGGCCAGATCATCAATCCTGCTACTGCAAAGCAGATTAAAAGAGTTTTAGCCTCTTTTTTCTCAGTTGCTTTGATCAGCTTTGCTGCATTAATAGATGGCAACTGTTGTTTTATTCCTGAAAGCCCCTGATCGATTGGCGCTCTGAATAACTGAAAGAAGAAAACAACAGCCACACCTGCTGCTATCCAGAAGAGGGAAGAAGGATCAGCTAATGAAACCTTCAGCCCAACACCCGAGGGCTCAAGACGAACCCCCATCATCAGGCTGGTTAAAACCAGCAAAACGACTGCCGAGAGCACTGCCGGAGTATAGCGTAATGATTTCATACTTTTTCAACCTCCGGCTTGCCCAGAATACCTGAGGGTCTGAACAGAAGAATCAGAACAAGAAGACTAAAGGCGACAACGTCCTTATATTCCGTACTGAAGTAACCCGCAGTGAAGGCCTCCGTGACGCCGAGAATCAAACCACCCAACACAGCTCCGGGTATACTTCCGATTCCTCCCAGCACGGCAGCAGTGAACGCTTTAAGACCTGCCATAAAACCGATGTGAGGATTGATTACCCCGTAATACATACCAAGCAATACACCCGCTACCGCGGCAAGAGCCGCTCCGATAACAAAAGTGATCGAAATAATCTGATGCGTGTTGATTCCCAGCAGCCCGGTCATTCCAAGATCTTCAGCACAGGCTCTGCAGGCCCGCCCCATTTTTGACCTGGAGATGAACAGAGTCAGAGCCGTCATGGCAATAAACGTCACCGCAAAGATGATTAACTGCATGTACGACACAGTTGCGTGAAAACCCTCTTCAGGACCAAAAGTCCAGCCACCACTGATCATGCCAGGCATAGCTATATCCCTTGACCCCTGGGCAAGACGGACATAGTTCTGCAGGAAAATAGACATACCAATGGCAGAAATAAGGGCAATCAGCCGGTTGCTGTTTCTCAAGGGCCGATAGGCAACCCTTTCAACAGCATAACCATAGGTACTGGTGATAATGATGCTGATGACAAAGGCGGAAACCAGCATCAGTGAAACACTGTCTATTCCCATCATCGCTAACGCGGCCAGTACCGCAAAAGCGATGTAACTGCCAATCATGTAGATCTCACCATGAGCAAAATTGATCATGCCAATAATGCCGTACACCATGGTATAACCGATAGCGATCAGAGCGTACGTACTACCTATCGTCAAACCGTTAAGTAGTTGCTGAATAAGGTAAAAACCTGAATCCCCCATTCCACGACCTCGTTTTTTTATTCTTGTAAACGTTGTTTTTTCTACTATTTTTTACTTTTCTTCAGAGGGTTTGCTCTGACTCAGCCACAAGAAAGTCTGCGAAATATCATCCTCGACCTATCTGGGTCAAAACCCATATGTCAGGGCTGAAGATCTATAAAAAACCCCTCAATGTCGGGCCGATTCTCTCACACGACAAAGGCTCTTGGTAGGGATGGAACAAAAAAATAGCTGGCGGAAAATTCCCCATTAATCAGGGCCGTATTGCAACTGAATTCAGCCGTATTACACGAGATTCACTCATGAATAAGCAAAACCAAACCGTTAACCTGAGCCTCAATAAAGAATATAAAGACTGGCTGAAAGCTCTGAAACAGAAGGTACTGTCGACTCAGCTCAAAGCAGCGGTTCAAGTAAATTCGACCTTACTGGCTTTTTACTGGGAATTGGGGGAGGACATTGTTCGTAGACAGGCTCAGGCTAACTGGGGCGACGGATTCCTGAAACAACTTAGTAAAGACTTGATGACAGAATTTGATGTACTCTAGCAGCATCAATGTCAATCAAATCGTCACATTTGCTGACTCTCCTGCCAGCCAAAAGTCCAATCTGGTCAAGATATGCCCAACACCCAAACCTCTAACAACCTTGCCGCCTTCATCTGGTCCGTAGCTGACCTCCTGCGGGGCGATTTCAAGCAGTCCCAGTACGGGCGCATCATCCTGCCGTTTACCCTGCTACGCCGTCTGGAATGTGTTCTGGAGCCCACCAAGGAAGCAGTGGTTGCCCAGCACGAAAAAGTGAAGGCTATGAACCTGCCTGAAGAGGGTATGGAGAAGATGCTGCTGCGTGCTTCTGGATTGTCGTTTTTCAATACTTCACCCATGAACCTGTCGAAGATGGGTCAGGGTGACATCAAGGACAACCTGGAAAACTACGTTCTGTCGTTCTCCAAAGATGCCCGTGAAATTTTTGAGCATTTCAAGTTCGATGAGTTTGTCGGCAGCCTGAACGAAGCCAATTTGCTGTTTAAGGTAGTGGGAAAGTTTGCCACCATCGACCTGAGCCCGAAGGCCATCAGTAACCACGAAATGGGCCTGGTGTTTGAAGAGCTGATCCGCCGCTTTGCTGAATCCTCCAACGAAACGGCCGGTGAACACTTCACCCCAAGGGACATTGTTGAACTCACCACCTCCCTGGTGTTTATGGAAGACGACGATGCCCTGAACAAGGAAGGCATTATCCGCACTATTTACGACCCTACGGCAGGTACAGGCGGCTTTCTGTCGTCTGGCATGGAATATGTGTACGAGCACAATAAAGATGCTGTAATGCGAGCCTTTGGCCAGGAGTTGAACCCTGAATCCTACGCCATCTGCAAAGCCGATATGCTGATCAAGGGGCAAGATGTCAGCCGCATCAAACTGGGCAACACCCTGTCGAACGATCACCTCAGTGGCAACCAGTTTGACTACATGCTGTCTAATCCGCCATTCGGGGTGGACTGGAAGAAGATCGAAGGCACCATTAAAGATGAGCATGAACATAAAGGCTACGACGGTCGCTTTGGCCCCGGCCTGCCAAGAGTGTCCGATGGTTCGCTGCTGTTCCTGATGCACCTGATCAGCAAGTTCAGGGACATCACGCCAGAGAACCAGAACCCCAGCCGCATCGGCATTATCCTCAACGGTTCGCCGCTGTTTACCGGCAGTGCAGGCAGTGGTGAAAGCGAGATTCGCCGTTATATTCTCGAAGCCGACCTGCTCGAAGCCATTGTCTCCCTGCCTACAGACATGTTCTACAACACCGGTATCGCTACCTATGTGTGGGTGCTGAGCAATAAAAAGTCCGATGAACGCAAAGGTAAAGTGCAGCTAATTAACGGCGTAAACCTGTGCGGCAAGATGCGTAAGTCCCTAGGTTCCAAGCGGAACATAATGAGCGAAGCTGACCGTCGCATCATTACCCAAAACTTTGGAGCCTTTACAGAAGCATCCGAAGAAAACTTTGCCGCCAAAATTTTCGACAGTCATGAATTCGGCTACCGTCGTATTACCGTGGAACGCCCACTTCGCCTGTCCGCCCAGATTACTGATGACGCTGTAACGGGTCTACGCTATGCACCCAAGCCGTATAACGCCGTTATGCGCTGGATGGTTGAGGAATTCGGCACAGAATGTCATACAACACTGACAGACAACGAAGAAACCATTCGCACCAAGATCAAAAAAGACTTCAAAGAACTGAAAGAGAAGCAGATTAAAGAGGTACTGAACGACAAACTCTGGCTATTCCAGCGGGGGCTGATGGAGAAAGCCCAAACTCTGCAAAATACAGTCGGAACGGTACTGTCCAACGACTTTAACCAGTTCGATAAAGACCTGAAAGCCGCCCTCAAAGCCGCCAACCTGAAGCTGGATGCCAAAGAGAAAAAGCAGTTCCTCGTTGCCGTCACCTTCAAGAACCCCGAAGCCGAGCCAGTCATCAAAAAGGTGCTGAAGGGCGGCTCCTCGTCGTCCATGACGCCGCCGCATACCGTTCATCCTGAACATAAAGAAACCCAACCGCTCTACGGCGCATTTGAATACAAAGGCAAAATCGTCGAATTCCAGACCGATGGCGACCTGCGGGATAACGAGAACATTCCTCTTGACCCATCAATGCCCACCCACATCCTGATCGAAACCTACTTCAACCGGGAAGTGGCTCCCCATGTACCGGATGCCTGGATCAATGCCGACAAGTGCGATGCCCAGGATGGTGAAGTTGGAATTGTGGGTTACGAGATTCCTTTTAACCGACACTTCTATGTGTATCAGCCGCCCCGTGCGCTGGAAGCCATTGATGCTGATCTGGATGCGGTGAGTGCTAGAATCATGAACCTGTTGAAAGAGGTTCATTCATGAGCAAGCCAAAAAACAACATTAACCTGAGCCTGAATAAGGAATACAAAAGCTGGCTGAAAAACCTTAAACAGAAGGTGCTGGCAACCCAACTCAAGGCAGCCGTTCAGGTGAACTCCACTCTGCTGAATTTTTACTGGGAACTGGGGGAAGACATTGTTCGGCGGCAGGTTGAAGCAAATTGGGGTGATGGTTTTTTAAAGCAGCTGAATAAGGATTTAAGCAGCGAATTCCCTGATATTAAAGGCTTTTCCCTCAGCAACATCAAATACATCCGTCAGTGGCATCTGTTCTACCGGGATGAGGTTGAAAAAAGCCAACAGCTTGTTGGCCAATTAACGTCGATTCCCTGGGGGCATAACCTGAAGATAATCAGCAAGTGCCAAACAACGGCTGAAGCTCTGTATTACGTGGGCAAAACCATAGAACATGGCTGGAGCCGAAACGTCCTCACTCACCAGATTGAAAGTGGACTTTGGCAGCGGAAGGGACAAGCGCCCAACAACTTCAATGCAACGCTGCCTGCCGTCCAGTCCGACCTTGCACAGCAAACCCTGAAAGACCCCTATATGTTTGACTTTCTTGCCTTCACTGATAATTACACAGAGCGAGAGCTGGAGCAGGGATTGATTAAGCATATCACTCAGTTTCTACTGGAATTGGGATCAGGTTTTGCCTACATGGGCAAGCAGTTTCATATACAGGTAGGACCGCAGGATTTTTATATTGACCTCTTATTTTATCATGCACACCTGCATTGCTACGTAGTCATTGAACTGAAAGCGGGTGACTTCAGGCCGGAACACGCAGGCAAACTGAATTTTTATATCAAAGCAGTAGATGAACTGGTACGCAGGGAGGGCGATGCGCCGACTATCGGCATTCTGCTGTGTAAGAACAAGGACAAACTCGTGGCGGAATACGCCCTCAGCGATATTCAAAAGCCTATTGGTGTTTCGGAATACCAACTGTCCCAATCACTGCCAGAAAATCTGCAATCGCAACTGCCCAGTATTGAAGAAATTGAGCAGGGACTGGGGGGTGAGTTGTGATGGATGGTAACAGCCTTGAGCGCAAAAGATATGCGGCTTATCCGGAATATACGAGTTCTGGGGTTGAATGGCTGGGCTACATTCCAAAAGGCTGGAATGCTCGCCAGCTTAAATTTCTTTGCACATATAATGACGAAGTTCTTTCTGAATCCGTGGCAATGGATTTTGAAATTGAGTACGTCGATATAGGAAGTGTTTCAGCTTCTGAAGGTATTAGGCGCACAGAAACAATGATGTTTGAAAAAGCACCATCAAGAGCAAGGCGAATAGTGCGAGATGGCGATGTCATCATTTCTACTGTAAGAACCTACTTGGAAGCCATTGCCCCCGTTGAAAAACCGCCAGAAAATTTAATTGCGTCTACGGGGTTTGCAGTAATCAGACCCAATAAATATTTGCATAACCGGTTTGCGGCATACTGCCTGCGAGCTCAAGGTTTTATCAAAGAGGTTGTAGCCCGTTCTGTTGGGGTTAGCTATCCAGCTATCAATGCTTCTGATTTAGTTAATATCAAAACACCAGAGCCGCCTTTTGCAGAACAGGCTACTATTGCCAACTTCCTCGACCACGAAACCGCCAAAATCGACACCCTGATCGAAGAGCAGCAATCCCTGATCCGGCTGTTGAAAGAAAAACGACAGGCGGTGATCAGTCATGCTGTCACCAAGGGGCTGAACCCTGATGCACCGATGAAGGATTCCGGTGTGGAGTGGCTTGGGGAAGTGCCGGAGCATTGGGAAATGGTTCCTCTCAAATATTTATGCTCATTCAGCGGAGGCGGTACACCCAGCAAAGACAATCTGAGCTATTGGAGTGGAGGTGATATACCGTGGGTATCACCAAAAGATATGAAGTCTTTTCGTATTTCTAATACTCAGGACAAGCTGACTGAGAAAGCGGTTGAGGAGTCATCTACAAACTTTGTAGATAGTGGTGCCCTCATAATGGTAGTACGCTCAGGCATTCTTCAAAGAACCATACCGATCGCAATAAACTCAGTTCGAGTCACTCTGAATCAAGACATGAAGGCTCTTAAATTCAATGGGCGGATGAAAACCGAATTTGCCGCTAACTACATATTGGGCAATGTTGATTCTTTGTTGTTGGAATGGTCGAAAGAAGGGGCAACTGTAGAGAGTATTGAACAAGAGTATTTATCTGCCAGTTTATTTCCTGTACCACCATGCGAAGAACAAGACCAGATCAATAACTCATTAGAAGAACAAATGAACACTTTTGCAGACTTGGAGGAAAACTCTGTTGAGGGAATTCAATACCTCCAAGAACGCCGCACAGCCCTAATCTCCGCCGCCGTCACCGGCAAAATCGACGTACGTGACTGGCAGCCAGCAACAGAACAACAAGAACACCCCGCAGAGGCCACCGCATGAGCAAAACACCCGATTCATCAAAAGAGCCGGATAACCTGTTCGGCGAAATCAAAGACCTGATCCAGTCTGCCAAACAACGGGCAGCGGTGGCGGTAAATGCCGAGCTGACCCTCCTGTACTGGCAGGTGGGGCAGCGCATTCATACTGAGGTGCTGAAAGGTGAAAGAGCCGATTACGGCAAGCAAATTATCACTGATCTGGCTAAAAAACTGACAGCAGCCTTTGGCAGGGGATGGAGCAACAAACAACTCCATCATTGTCTCCGCTTTGCGGAGACTTTTCCCGATCCTGAGATTGTCTCCGCAGTGCGGAGACAATTGAGCTGGACCCATATAAAAGCACTGATTTATATCGAAGACGACCTGAAAAGAGAGTTCTACTACCTGATGGCAGCTCAGGAAGGCTGGTCAACCCGAACCCTGCAAAATCGCATGGGCAGCTTGATGTACGAGCGCACAATGCTGTCCAGAAAGCCAGAAACAACCATAGAGCACGACCTGAACCAATTGCGGGAAAAAGGCAGGATCAATGAAAGTTTTGTATTAAAAGAGCCTTACCTGCTCGACTTCCTCGACCTGAATGACACCTTCGTGGAAAAAGACCTTGAAGACGCCATTCTGCGAGAAATGCAGCAATTCCTGCTAGAAATGGGTATGGGCTTTACGTTTGTTGCCCGTCAGCACCGGGTTCTGATCGATGATGACGACTTTTATATTGATCTGCTGTTCTATAACAGAGACCTGAACCGTCTGGTGGCTATTGAACTGAAAAAAGATAATTTCAAGGCAGAATACAAAGGTCAGATGGAACTATACCTGCGTTGGCTTGATAAATACGATCGCCGACCCGGTGAACAATCGCCTGTTGGTATCATACTTTGTGCAGGTAAAAAGCAAGAACAGATTGAGTTACTGGGGCTACATGAAGGTGATATCCATGTTGCAGATTATCTCACCAAAATGCCACCCAAAGAACTATTGGAAGAACGCTTCCAGCAAGCTGTCCGCAACGCCCGAAAACGTATTGAGAATAAAACTGAATAGTGGAATCCTCGAATTGTCTCCGCAGTGTGGAGACAATTCAGCCAGATTGATACATTGTGCAGACACTGTCTGCATAATCCCTGAAAAGTCCCAGATAGAGACCTTTAGGTGCCATTTTGAGACCGTGAAATATGGATAGCACCACCGAATCGATATTCCAAAACGATATGATCGCCCGCCTGCAAGCCAAAGGCTGGCTACTGGGCAGTGGCGACCAGTACGACCGGGAAACGGCGTTGTATACCAGCGATGTGCTGGATTTTGTGAAGAACACCCAGCCGAAGGAATGGCAGAAATTCTGCAAAAGCTTCCCGATGGATTCGGAACAGCATTTTATCAGCCATCTGGTCAACCAGTTAAAGAAAGCCGACGCTAATGCCATTGATAAGGAGCTTCGCAGCTTTGGCACACTGGGCGTATTGCGTCATGGTTTGAAGATTCGCAATGCCCGGTTCTCCCTGTGCCAGTTTATGCCGGAACATACCCTGAACCCGGATACGCTGGCCCGCTATAAAGAAAACCGTTGTCGTGTGGTGCCGGAGCTTGTTTATTCGCCTTATGTCAATCTTGTCCCCCCATCCCAACCTTCCCCCGAGGGGGAAGGCGTCGACGCACATCTGGCAGAAACCGGTAAAAAAGCCAAGGCATGGCGCATTGATCTGGTGTTGTTTATCAACGGTTTGCCCGTGGCAACGCTGGAGCTGAAATCGGAATTCAAACAGGCCATCGAAAACGCTAAACGACAATATCAAAAGACCCGTCTGCCCAAAGACCCGGAAACCGGCAAGCCGGAACCGTTGCTGACTTTTAAACGGGGTGCGCTGGTGCATTTCGCCGTGAGTCAGTACGAAGTGTATATGGCGACTAAACTGGCGGGCAGCGATACCTTCTTTCTGCCGTTTAACAAAGGCACGGCGGAAGGCGGTGCTGGCAATGATACACCAGAAGACAAGAATGAATACGCCACCGAATACCTGTGGAACGAGGTACTGCTGCCCGATAACCTGCTGAATATTATCGGTCGGTTTGTGCATTTGCAGATCGAAGAGAAGGAAGACTGGGAAGGCCGCAAGTCGAAAAAGGAAACCCTGATCTTTCCCCGTTATCACCAGTGGGATGTAGTCACCAAGCTGATTGCAGCGGCCAGGGCGGAAGGCACAGGCAACAAGTATCTGGTGCAGCACAGTGCCGGTTCCGGTAAATCCAACTCCATTGCCTGGACTGCCCACCAGCTTTCCACTCTTTATGATGACGAAGGCAATAAGCAGTTCCATTCGGTGATAGTCATTACCGACCGAACCGTGCTGGACGATCAGCTACAAGACACCATTTACCAGTTTGAACACGCCGACGGTGTAGTGGGGCGTATCAACAAAAAAGAAGGCGATGGCTCCAAGTCGGAGAAGCTGGCAGCGGCCCTGGAGAGTGCTCAACCGATTATTATTGTCACCATCCAAACCTTCCCTTATGTATTGGCGGCCATTGAGAACAGTACCAGACTGAAGGAACGCCGTTACGCCGTGATTGCCGACGAAGCTCATTCGTCACAAACCGGCTCCACCGCCCGCAAGCTGAAAGAAGTGTTGATGGTGGAGGGTGTCTCTTCTGATAAAGAGTATGGGGATGAGGACAAAGAACTGTCTTCAGAAGATATGCTGGACGCAACCATTGCCTCACGCCGGGGCAGCAGCAACCTGAATTACTATGCGTTCACTGCGACACCCAAGGCGAAAACTCTGGAGTTGTTTGGTCGCCTGCCCAAGCCCAATGAGCCTGCTTCCAAGAAGAACCTGCCCGAAGCCTTCCATGTGTACTCCATGCGCCAGGCCATTGAGGAAGGCTTTATTCTCGACGTGCTGAAAAACTACACCAACTACAAGGTGGCTTATCAGCTGGCCCAAAAAATAGAGGCCAAGGACGAAGAGGTAGACAGCAAAAAAGCCAAGGTGAAACTCAACCGCTGGGTGCGGCTCCATGAGTACAATATTTCCCAAAAAGTAAAAGTCATCATCGAGCACTACAAAGAGCATGTCATGGGCTTGCTGGGTGGTCAGGCCAAGGCGATGGTGGTCACCAGTTCCCGTAAGGAAGCAGTGCGTTATAAGTTGGCGTTTGATAAATATCTTTCAGAGCACAACAGTTCGATCGCCGTGATGATTGCCTTCTCCGGCGAGGTGGAATTTCACAAAGACGACCCGGACAGCGCTGCTCTGCTGGACCAAAAATTTACTGAAACCGCTATGAACCCTGCGCTAAAAGGCCGGGACATGCGTAAAGCCTTCGACACCGACGACTACCAGATTATGCTGGTCGCCAACAAATTCCAGACCGGCTTTGACCAACCCAAGCTCTGCGCCATGTATGTGGACAAACCTCTGGGGGGAGTTGAATGTGTGCAAACCCTGTCCCGCCTGAACCGTACTTACCCCGGGAAAGCCGAGTGCGGCACTTTTGTGTTGGATTTCGTCAATGAGCCGGAAGAGATTCTGGACGCGTTTCAGCCGTATTACCAAATCGCTGAACTGGCGGATGTGACAGACCCGGATAAGGTATTCGACCTTTACGAAAAGCTCCGTGCCAGCGGCATTTTCACCTGGAACGAAGTCGAACAGTTCTGCGAGGCTTTTCTTTCCAAGAGCAAAAGCAATGCAGCGGTGAGCAATATCTGCAAGCCCGCTGTGGATCGCTGGCAGAAACGGTACAGTTCCGCCGTAGAGGCTTATGTTTGTGCCAAGGAGATGTTTGAACGCACCAAGAAGACCAAAGATGCCGTGTTAATCGCTAATGCTGAAAACAGCTTCAAAGAGTGCAAGCTGGAAAAAGATCGGCTGGAAATCTTCAAGAAGGATTTAGGCACCTTCACCCGTTTCTACGAGTTTATGTCCCAGATTGTGGACTACGACGACAAGGATCTGGAAAAACTCAGCCTCTTCGCCCGCTACCTGCGCCCATTGCTCCGTGAAAAAATCATCGAGGAAGATGACATCGACCTGGATAACGTGGTGATGAGCCATTACCGGTTGTCCAGGATTCGACAGCAGGCCATTTCTTTAAAAGAGAGGGAACTGAAGGAAGACGCTGAGGGCTATAAACTGGAACCCTCCAGCGATGTTGGTTCAGCCAAACCCAAGAACAAGAAAGAAGAGTTCTTATCCCAGATTGTGGCACGGCTGAATGAGATGTTTATTACCGACAACCTCACCGATGCGGATCTGATCAGTTATGCCTTCACCGTTCGGGACAAACTGGCCGAAAACGAAACCGTGATGAGGCAGATTGAGAACAATACCGCTGAACAAGCACTGCTCGGTGACTTCCCACAAGCCATTGATGACGCTGTAATGGACAGCAACGAAGCCCAACAGGAAATGATGTTGCAGTATCTTTCCAACCCTGAATTGGCTCGGGGCTTTGCCAGGGTTGTGTTTGATATGTTGAAGGGGTGAGTGAGTGCCCTGCACTGGGCTTCATTGCTGAAGTGCAGGGTAAGATTTCCATATTTGTTCTGACTCAAAGGACTTCAGCACCAGGAATAAATCCACCAGCTAGCGCGATCTGTGTTTTGATAGATTCTTCTGGACTGTTAGCCGCGCCAACCCACTTTCTGATTTTCTCGATATCTGAAAATAAATCCTTCCAATGTATTTTTCGTATGATGATATCCCGTTCATCTGCCATCTGAGGAGAATCACTATATTGATAATCTCTGGCCAGCTTAATCCATAGGTGATATTCCATTGACTCATTCATAAATAACTTGAGATGGGTTATTGGCCAGTAGTCGGGTTTTGAATTGATTTTGGATTGTGGATCAATACTTACTTCCGGATGAACATATCTCCCAAGATAAGGCACATGACCCAACTTTTCGTATCTGCTGTATTGAGTGGATACCTCGCTGGCCTTGTGAAGATTGATATCTCGAACCTTTTCAGTCTGATGGGTGTCATCCATTATTACACGCCCAGTAAGAACAATCTGTTTCATCTGATGAGTTTTCACATCAAAAGGAAAACCAAACTTGAACTCAGGCATATGGTATTTTAATAGCCACAGCCAATAAAAGGTGTTCCGAAACTCTTCTTTATGAATATCCCTTCCTTTAGGAAAAGAAAATAATTTCCTCTCGCTATCAATAAAACCTTTCAGCAGATCATTTTCTAGCTCAGAAGAAAAATCTGGTAAAGGTTCAGGCGGATCATCATAGCTTTTATGAGAATTACAAGCGGGGTTTTCAACACCATAAATATACGAACTTACTTTCTTCCCCCACTCTACAAAGCGATCATCGTTTAAAATACCATTGATCATCTTAATTTTCAGATCGCGCTTTTCTGAAGCGCTTACATTATCAACCAAGCAATAGAATAAACCACAAGCAATTTCCTGATAGTCCGACCTACTGAACGTCTTAGCTAAGCGACTTAAGTGCCTATCCAAACTGGATTGCTCATAGTTGCATATGAACTCATCGAGACTGTCATAAACCTCACCTTTGACATAAACACCTTTTCCAGGTCTTGGCATACCAAAATGTTCAATAATCATTTGCTTAGCGGATGGGGTAATAGAGTATCTACCATTTTTTGCTTCGCTAAGCCGAGTCTCTTCAATCCCCAACAACTTAGCTAACTGTTTCTGGTTCCCACCTGAACTTTTTACAGATTCCAGTGCATGATGAATAAACAGTTTCGACTCATACCTCGATACTTCAGTCATAGCTCAATGCCTCATATATCCTAGGTTAAAGAGCATAGAACAGATAGGGTTATATGTAATTACAAAAAAAGTGTAATTTATCCGTAAAAATTACAATCAAAGCTTGGAACCATTAATTCCATTGGGATTAAGGCCGAATAAAAACGTAATAACTCGTTAGGCTCCTGTTCAGTAGTTCCAACTGTTCAGGTGAATTCGACCTTACTGGCTTTTTATTGGGAACTGGGGGAGGACATTGTTCTTCGACAGTCCAAAGCTAATTGGGGCGACGGCTTCCTGAAACAGCTCAGTAAGGATTTAATGGCGGAATTTCCTGAAATCAAAGGGTTTTCTCGTCGAAATCTTGAGTTGATCAGACAATGGTATACGTTCTGGTCTGAAGATAGGTCAATTGCGCAACAGCCTGTTGCACAATTAACCCAAATACCTTGGGGGCATAATCAACTGATTATTAATAAATGCCAAAGTAAGCAGGAAGCCCTGTATTACGTGCAGAACACTATCAAATACGGTTGGAGCCGGAGTGTTCTGACTCACCAGATAGAAAGTAGCCTCTGGCAGCGTGAGGGGCAGGCCGTCAGTAACTTTAGTACCACCCTGCCAGCCATACAATCTGATCTGGCACAAGAGACCCTGAAAGACCCCTATGTGTTTGATTTCCTGAGCTTGACCCAAAACTACAACGAGCGTGAGTTTGAGCAGGGTTTGACCGAGCATATCACCCAGTTTTTGCTGGAATTAGGGGCTGGCTTTTCTTATATGGGCAAGCAGTATCATATACAGGTAGGACAACGGGATTTTTATATCGACCTGCTGTTTTACCATGCCCAGCTGCATTGTTATGTGGTGATTGAGCTAAAGACGGTTGATTTTGAACCAGAACACGCAGGCAAACTGAACTTTTACATCAGGGCCGTGGACGAACAGCTGCGTAAAGAGGGCGATGCGCCCACCATTGGCATCCTGCTATGCAAGAACAAAGACAAGCTGGTAGCAGAGTATTCCCTCAGCGATATGCAAAAGCCCATTGGCGTCTCGGAATACCAGCTCACTCAGTCACTGCCGGAAAATCTGCAATCGCAGTTGCCCAGTGTGGAAGAGATTGAACAGGGATTGAGAGGTGGGAGATGAGTTACAAACAGGCCGACAACTGAACATTTCAATGTCGGCCTGAGCAGACCACTCCCTTTAATGAAAATACCAACACAGTTATAGTCGATGGTATTTTCCGGTCGGGCTCTTATTTTGAAGCTTCAGATTTAGTTCCGTCAGCATGCCATTCGTAGACGACAAAGCTGAAGTCTTTCAGGTCTCCCTTGCCATCGAAGGCCAGGTTACCTGTTGGCGTACTGAAGGTATTTGAACGCAAAACTTCGGCTACTTCGTCCGGGTCTTCACTCTTGGTCAGCTCCATGCCTTCAGCCATAACCTGAACGGCAGAATAGGAAGGGAATACGAAAGGACCGGATGAATCTTCACCTTTTGCTCTGAAAGCAGCTACCAGTGTGGCATTGGCAGGATCCTGATCAAAACTCTTCGGCAATGTCACCAGCAGACCTTCTGAAGCAGGACCGGCAATGGCTGAAATATCTTTGTTGCCAACACCTTCAGGCCCCATGAATTTAGCCTTCAGACCCTTTTGCGCACTCTGACGCAGAATCAGACCCAGCTCAGGATGGTAGCCACCGTAGTAAACAAAATCGACATCTTCTTTCTTCAACTTGGCAATCAGTGCCGAAAAGTCTTTGTCTCCTGATGTGACACCTTCAAAGACAGCTACATCAATACCGGCTTTTTCAACCGTGTTCTTAACGGCTGTTGCAATGCCCTCACCGTACTGCTGCTTGTCATGAATGACCGCCATGCGCTTGGGCTTGATGCTTTCTACGATGTAGTTACCTGCAGTAGGTCCTTGCAGACTGTCGAGTCCAATGGTGCGGAATATCAATTCATACCCACGACTGGTGATATCCGGGCTGGTGGAGGCGGGGGTGATCATCAGGATGCCTTCATCTTCATAGATGTCGGTAGTAGGCTGGGTGGAAGAAGAACACAGGTGCCCCACTACAAAGCGGATATCGTCATTAACGATCTTGTTGGCAACCGCTACAGCCTGTTTGGGATCACAGGCATCGTCATAGACCACCGCTTCCAGCTGCTTGCCATTGACGCCCCCCTGTTTATTGATCTGCTCGACAGCCATCTTTGCACCACTGAACTGCATATCACCATACTGGGCTACAGGACCTGTGACCGGGCCAGCCAAAGCGATTTTTATAGTGTCGGCGGCCTGAGCCAAGCCGGAAGCGCCTGCTACGGCGGCAGATACCGCCAGAGCGGCCAGAGTTTTGTTCATTTTTCTTATCATGCTGTTGTTCTCTTGGAAAGGACCTAATTCCATTTTCTGATTATTTAAATCCTTCTTTCTCTCGAAAAGTTATATTAAGGATTTTTTTCAGTCATAGCAGCTTTTTTTTCCAAACTTTTTTCTTCGACTTAAGTCTAAATATCTACCAACGTCGTAAGGCGGCAGAACTATTACAGACCTAGAGTGTAAATATCCAGCAAGGGAATGCTCATAACAAGATGTAGGGAGAAGCAGTATGGATACAAAACAACACAATACTCAGGATCATGAACTGAACACCGGCGAACTGATTATACTGTCACTTTCTTTGGGCAGCGTCCTGGCTTCACTTCACTTTTTTTTGAATTCCATTTTCTAACAGCTACGAGTCAAGAAAACATTATTTATCAGTGCCTGTGATGAATAACTTTTCATGCTGAGATGTCAGGAAAAATGGCCGGGTTTGCACCCGGCTCGCGTTACTCAGCGCTTGATGGTCTTAACCCCTTCAGCAGTACCCAGCAGTAGCACGTCAGCGGGTCTCGCCGCAAACAAACCGTTGGTCACGACTCCCACAATCTGGTTGATTTTTTCTTCCAGACCTATGGCGTCAGTAATCTTCAGATTCCATACATCCAGAATAATATTGCCGTTATCCGTCATAACCCCTTCCCGGTAAGCGGGGTCACCGCCCAGCTTAACCAACTCTCGGGCAACATGGCTGCGAGCCATAGGAATAACCTCAACAGGTAGCGGAAATTCGCCCAGCACGTCTACCAGCTTGCTCTCGTCTGCAATACAGATAAACTCTTTCGCCACTGCAGCCACAATTTTTTCCCTTGTCAGGGCCGCTCCTCCGCCTTTGATCAGATGCAGGTGATCACTGGACTCATCGGCCCCGTCAATATAAAAGCGCAGTTCACCGATACTGTTCAGGTCATAAACTGGAATGCCGTGCTGTTTCAAACGATCGGCAGAAGCCTCTGAACTGGCTACGCAACCATCAAAACTGTTTCGGTGCTCTGCCAGAGCATCAATAAAGAAATTGGCCGTGGACCCCGTGCCAATACCGATGATCATATCATCTTCCAGATGAGGGAGAATCCGCTGCAATGCAGCCTCGGCAGTCGCCTTCTTCAGCTCGTCCTGGGTCATGTCTCTACCTTGCGGTCATATACAATGAAGCGGGGATTATACCCCCAGAAATACGCCCCCGCTGAACTAAATACCTTAAATTCCGTATAACCTTTTATTATCTGAACACGATTAAAGATTGTTTCTTGCGTACATGGCTGTTTAGAATCAGTCCAACCAAGATAAGTTATTAAGAAAGTGAAGTCCCATGCCTCATCAGTACATAAGAATGATACTCGAAGCCAAAGTTTATGATGTGGCGATTGAGACTCCTGTTCATGAGGCTCCTTTTCTCAGCAAGCGTTTGAATAATCAGGTTTTTCTGAAGCGTGAAGACCTGCAACCCGTATTCTCATTTAAAATCCGGGGCGCTTACAACAAGATGGCCCAGTTAACCGCCGAGGAAAAAGCCCGCGGGGTGACCTGTGCTTCTGCCGGTAATCATGCCCAGGGCGTGGCTATGGCAGCCAAAACCATGGGTATCGAAGCCGTTATCGTGATGCCCGGCACTACTCCTGAAATAAAGTACAAAGCTTGCGAAGCCAGAGGAGCCAAGGTCATCCTTCATGGCGATACCTTTGATCAGGCACTGGCTTACTCCATGAAACTCGTTGAGGAGCGGGGCTATACCTTCATTCATCCTTATGATGACCCATACACGATTGCCGGTCAGGGCACGATCGGCATGGAGATTCTCCGTCAGCATTCTGGACAGCTCGATGCGGTTTTTGTCCCTGTCGGTGGAGGCGGTTTGGCAGCGGGTATAGCGACCTATATCAAATATCTGCGTCCCGATATCAAGGTCATCGGCGTTGAGTATGAAGAATCTGCCTGCCTGAAAGCAGCTCTGGAAGCTGATGAGCGGGTAACATTGCCTCATGTGGGGATTTTTGCCGACGGTATTGCCGTAGCACAGATCGGTGAAGAAACCTTCAAGCTCTGTCGGCAATACATTGATGAAGTGATCACGGTCAGCTCTGATGAAATCTGCGCATCCATCAAGGATATCTTTGATGATACCCGCTCGGTTTGTGAGCCTGCCGGTGCAGCTAGTGTGGCTGGCCTCAAAAAGTATGTCAGTGAGACAGGTGCCAGTCATCAAAAACTGATGGCTATAGCCAGTGGCGCCAATATAAATTTTGATCGTCTGCGCTATGTTTCTGAACGTGCAGAATTGGGTGAGAAGCGCGAAGCGATCATCGCTGTCACCATCCCTGAGCAACCAGGCAGCTTCAAACAGTTCTGTGAAACCCTCGGTAAAAGGAACATCACCGAATTCAACTACCGCTTCCATGATCCCAAAAATGCCCGAATCTTTGTAGGTGTCCAAGTTCATCCTGATCAGATGCCTATCGATAATCTGATCGATGAATTGAAAGAGAAAGGTTATCCGGTAGAGAACCTTAGTGAAAACGAGATGGCCAAGTTGCATATCCGCCATATGGTGGGCGGCCACAGTAAAGCAGTGAAGGATGAGGTGGTTTATTGTTTTGAATTTCCGGAACGTCCGGGAGCCCTGCTCAACTTCCTGGATAAACTGGGTGCCCGATGGAACATCAGTATGTTCCATTACCGAAACCATGGTGCTGCCTATGGCCGCGTCGCCGTAGGTCTGGAAGTACCAGAAACAGAGAGACAGCACATAGCCAAATTTCTGGCTGACTTAGAATACAACTATTGCGAGGAGACGAATAATAAGGCTTATCAGGCGTTTCTTGGATAATTACTCCATGATACCCGAAACCCCGGACTTCTTGTCTGGGGCTTACCTACTGCACAAACAAAGCATGAACAAACAAAAACCCCGGTCGATCACTCAACTGGGGTTCTGCTTTATTCAATGCCTGGCGATGACCCACTCTCACATGGGGAAGCCCCACACTACCATCGGTGGGGGCCGCCCAGGTATGTGCGTTTCACTGGCCTCAACGCAAAAACCCCAGCCGATCACTCAACTGGGGGTTTGCTTTATTCAATGCCTGGCGATGACCTACTCTCACATGGGGAAACCCCACAC
>NZ_JAHHPR010000666.1:0-1914 GCF_024606255.1 Endozoicomonas sp. SESOKO3 | reverse complement strand
TCGCCATTCTTGTCTTTCCATTCAGGCCAGCTCAGCACCGCTTTCACTTCCTCATGTTTGGGAAAGCCTCTGCTATGATTCATAGACGAGATGGCGAGGAACAGCTGTGTATTGAAATTGTCATTCTGGTCTTTCCATTCCGGCCAGCTCAGTATTGCTTTCACTTCCTCATGTTTGGGCACACCTTTGCCATTGTTCATGGATGCAAAGGAAGTTAATACATTCAAACTGGCTAAATATGCGAGTTCATCCTGGCTACGTTCGACAAAATCAGAGATATGTTCTTTTCTATTCTTCAGCATGTCGGTCAGCACGTCAGTATTTTTGATGCTTTCAGGAAGGTGCCCAAAAAAAGCAATGGCATTATCGAAGAAACCATTAAAAGAATTTCTCTCTACGAAACCAAGCAGCCTGTAAAAAGAGTACTTAACCGTGATGTTTTCTTTCTCGAATACCACCATCAGGGATTGCACTTTTTCCAATTCTTCATTGGTTAATTCGTATTCGATATTCTCTTTTACTTCTTCCAATGGTTCATTTTTTTTACTCTCAGTCCCCGGCGGGCAGTTGTCACATAAAAACGCTGAAGCTGATTCCTCATTAGCTATACGCTTTAATTCTTGTTGATTCAGTGGCTTGTTACACTTCGAACAAGTTGCAACCGAACTTCCAGTGTCCTGCTCAGCCGAGGGTTTCAGTGGGTCATCGCCCCCACTACCACTGTCGTCTTCTGAATCGGTTTCCTGGCCAGGGACGGCGGCTTGGGAAATCTGGCCGGATTGGCCTGACCCGCCTGTTGTCGCAGTCGACGATGCTGCAGTCGTTCGGGAGGGGTGACCCTTTTTCCCGGAACCCGCCTGACGGCCAGAACCTTTACCAGAAGTGATCTCACGGTAAATACTGAGTTCCTGATCATTATCTGCCAGCCATGTTTGAAGCAGTCCTGGATCAATCGTGGCAGGGTCTGACCTTTCCAGATCCATAAGATCCGCTTCAATCACCATGATCCGGTTTGACAAAACCCGAGCTAGTGTTGTTTGGTTTTTATTAGTAGATAATTGTCGTTTTAATCGTAGCTTACGAAGCAGTTCCTTTTTTTTTTGCAGGTATTTTTGAACAGGGCTGAGAACAAGGTTATGGGCAGGCTGGGGCTGTGGATCGGTATTCCAGTTGTTTCCGTCACTTGGCCAAATGGGGAGGGGAGGCAATTGTTGAGCGAGTGGCATAAACCCAGCCGAATGAGGATTGGTTTTTACAGGTTCAGTCAACTTATTGGTATAAACGAAATGCACTGGTGGTGGGCTTGAGCCGGCTAATCCCAATGCGGGCAGCGACTCCCCAAACATTATGCTCATCAACAGAAGCAGCGGTCGGAGCATTAAGCAGAGAGTTTGGTTTTTTTGTTGGCGTCTCGTAGATTCAGGCTTAAAAAAAATCCGCATCACGGACTCCTTCGCTATTGGAAAAACACGTTATTTTAACGTCATCCGGCTCATGACCATTGAATGACCTCTCATTGGCACCGGAATATATAGCAGCCAGATAGTCAGTGCGCCACGATCGGAGTTGGCGAAAAGTTTTTTTTAAGTGAGAGAGTTCGCCTGACAGAAGCTTTCGTCAAACTTAAAGAAGCGGGTTAGCTTAATTGAGGCTTTTATAAAACGACAGTAGTCTAAAGAAATCTGCTGAGTCAGACGAAAGACATATGCCTATTAAAAAATACTTCCACACCCATCAAATAACTCTAATTCCTGACAACTCTGATAAACATCAGGATCAACCTCTGATAATAAGGGGTCTTGCCTTTTTAACCGCTTTATTTCGCTGCATGCCCGTTGCCTCCATCCTTCCAGTATGTGGTTATCGATATCGATTTTGGCTTTTTTAAGGACGGTTACTGTGTGCATCAGCTCC
>NZ_JAHHPR010000665.1:0-2617 GCF_024606255.1 Endozoicomonas sp. SESOKO3 | reverse complement strand
GAGTATGAGACAGTGGTCGCTCAGGATGGCCAGCAGGCGACACTGGCCTGTGCTCGCTTTAACAGTAAATCTGGTGCCTTCGTTGTGGCTGGTGATATTACCGAAAAACTGGCCAGTCACAGAAGCCTGTCCTCTGCTGTTTCTGATGTGCCGTTAGCAAAAGCTGTCCCGTCATGGGATGATTTGTCCCCCTCTGAAGACACATTCAGTAAGGTCGCCAGCGGTTTTCAATGGCTCACGGATCAAAATGCCCGTTTGTTGGCATTTTTTGCCTCCGGCGGCGGACTGGATTGTCTGGCAAACCCGATAAAACTGAGCATGTCGCCGCAACGATCAAAGCTACTGGCAGAGACCTGTGACAGCGTAAAACGGCTGGTTCATGGGGCTGAAGCTCTGCTGGATGGGTATCATGCATTCCTGCGGCTGGCGGGTAGCAGAGCTTCATCCGAGATCGAAATATTGCTGGATGAATTATTGCAACTGAGCAGCCGGTTCGAGACGCTGAAACGAACTATCCGGTCAGGGCTAAAGAGTATCATCCTTCCAGTGCAAGCCACTGAAAAAGGGCAGCTATCCCCGGGAATATTTCGTCACTGGGTGGCAGACTGTCATCAGTTACAATCCTGTCTCCAGGCACTCGACCCTTATGAGGCTGAGCAGATCCGGAGCGTGCATGAACTGATTTTTGCCCTGCATCAGCGCTTCGTAAAGGCGCTTTCACCGGTCACAGTGGCCTCGGGTCAGGGCAGGATCTCTCCAGAACAGTGCATCACCTATATCGATTGCAGGGCTCTGACTGAAACGGAAGCACTATTGAGTCCAGCCTGCAAAGCATCCCTCGATGCATTAATGATTCTTAACGGGGTTGTCATCATTATGGATGAAGCCTTGATTGTTAATCTGAGGTTAGGATCTCATGTGAGCGTTATCGAGCTACTTGAACATGCAGAGGGTGGGAAAGGACGAACCCTGCGGCTGAAATATTCTGACCAATTTGGTAGTGCTGATGACCGTATTACACGCGGCAAGTTCAAACGTATGTGGTTTCTGGTGGAGTCACTGAAAGCGATCGAACTGGATGAAAATGCGGATAGCATAAAGCTAAATTGTAACGCCATAGCGGGAGAAATTATCGTCGAATGCCCCCGAATAAGATCACGTCCAATCATTCGGGAGGCGTTTGTAAAGCTGACGACGGTGTTACGATCACTCCGGAATTTGGATCTGTTCTTTAGTCAAAGAACCATTTTTGAAGGAGGTCAGTGGAGCTTTAACTCGCTTGTACAACGCCTTAATAGCGGTGTTTCGGCAGAAGCCAATAGATTTGCCTTTCAGCATTGCCTTTTCCTAATGTCTGTGGGGGAGCGAATTCGAATTGATCCGGGTTACTACCAGTTATTAAGCAACCGTCAACGACAGTTTATTGATTATGGGCGACGGTTAGCTACATCGGAGGACAATTTTTGCGAAATGTTAATGAGTGATCAACACTCTAAGGAAATCTTCAGGGAGCTATACCATCATTTTTTATTCTTAGATCCTGATAAGGCTTATCAATGGGTTGAGCTTTTGTATCCTCATTTGAAAGATCAGTATTACTTTATCAAGCCGTCCTACAGTTACAGTCTGGAGTTTCATCTTCCACCGGCGCAGTTGTCTGATGGACAAAAAGAAAAGGTCAAGAGTTTTCTGCTCAGGGCTGGCATGAAATATGCTAGCCAACGAATTCGAAATGATAAAGAGCTTGTATTAGCAGTCATTTCATTGGATCCATCTTGCCTGGAAGGTGTCAGTGAAGAGCTAAAGAATGATAAACAGGTCGTCCTGGCTGCAGTCACCATCGATGGCGATTGTCTGCAAGAGGCCGGACCCGAACCACGGGATAATGAAGAGGTTGTCATAGCCGCTATCAAAGATTATCCAGCAGCTCTGGAATATGCCAGTGACAGAATTCGAAATGATAAAAACATTATTAAAACCTTAGTGGCTTTTAATGTTTCTATCTTAAGCTATGTCAGTAAAACGCTTTTAAAGGATCGCCGGTGTATGCTCGAACTCATTGAAATAAATCCTGAAGCTTTCAGTTATGCTGCTGCCGGGCTTAAAGATAATAAGGCGTTTATCAATGAAGCAAAACAAAGAAACCCCGAAGTTCGTCAATACCTCAGATAACCTGCGAATAAGGTCTGATTGATTCAGACAACGTTGACCCGTGCAAACCCTGTTGCCAGCCTATTGTTGTTTTTTCTACTGCATGCTTAAAGCTGAAGGGTGAACTTTATAAAAACAATATTGTCAGATACAAGTAACGACTTACCGTCGAATCATGGATGAATATTAACATGAGAGGGATATCTTTATGTTACCTTTATCACCAGCAATAATTGGTAGATCAGATACTCAAAGTCTGGCAACTGCCTGCGATCAGAATACCGGAGCTGATAGTTCACCCGAAAGCTGTTTCGATGATCTTGATCCCATTGGCGTTCCCGACGCAACGCCACTCTCCAACCGCAAATGCCGCTCACCTGTTCCAGATCAGGCTGCTAATTGTTCTCCTGACAACCGGGAACAACTTGGGGGCAAGGGAATGTTTTTACAGCGCATGAAGGAAGCC
>NZ_JAHHPR010000061.1:0-1053 GCF_024606255.1 Endozoicomonas sp. SESOKO3 | reverse complement strand
CATTGGCAGAAAACAGAGCTATTGCCTTACTTAACACGTTCAAAGGCACGGCTTTAACCGAATGACACAACAAAAAATCCCGGTCCTGTTGATCAAACTTAAGGTAGCGCTCGACGCCTTTTCCTCCATAAGAAGACAGAAGTCTTATCAATGATTCCAGCATCAGAACGGTTTTAGTCTTTGCATGGAATTGATGAAACTGTTTTAAAACCGCCCAGTTGAGTGACCAGTCTGGCCTGGAGGTGGAAAGATAAAGAGCAACTGTTTTTATCTGGCGATTGAATTTGTCATCCTCTTGATCCTCTGAATCGCTATCGTATTCGTGGACCTCGTCACTCTCTGAATCACTGTTGTCTTTAGCAAATTCATTTAATAGCCACTGTTTCAGTTGTGTTTCCTGATGTTGCAGCGCTTCAATGGCAGGTAGCCCTTCTGATTTCCAGAGCCTGTTCATCATTTGCAGGAGCAGGTGATTGGGTGCACCTCCACAGCTTATCCAACCTATCACTTTTTTCACTGGCTCATGCTTGGGCATGCCTTGGCGATTATTCATGGATGAAAAAGATCGGAACAACTTTATACTGAACTCACCATCCTTGTCTCTCCATTCTGGCCAGTTCAGCACCTCTTTCACTTTTTTATGTTTGAGTGTGCCTTTGCTACTATTCATGGACGAGAAGGCTCGGAACAGTAGCATATTGAACTCTCCATTCTTGTCTCTCCATTCTGGCCAGTTCAGCACCTCTTTCACTTCCTCATGTTTGAGTATGCTCTGGCCATGATTCATGGACGAGAAGGCTCGGAACAGTAGCATACTGAACACGCCATCCTTGTCTTTCCATTCCGGCCAGCCCAGTATCTCTTTCACTTCATCATATTCGGGCACGCCTTTGCCATTATTCATGGATGAGAAGGAGCGGAACAACTCCATATTGAATTCGCCATCCCTATCTTTCCATTCTGGCCAGCTTAGCACCTCTTTCACTTTTTCATGTCTGAGCATGCCTTTGCTGCTATTCATGGACGAGAAAGCGCGGAACAATTCCATACTGA
>NZ_JAHHPR010000664.1:0-5963 GCF_024606255.1 Endozoicomonas sp. SESOKO3 | reverse complement strand
CGGGGGTTGGCATTGTACTGTCTGGCAAACAGCAGAGAGCCGGTTTTCAGCAGAACGACTGAGGATGCGGCCCTGCCCAGCGGCATTGCCAGCCCGCCCACTTCAGAGAACTTTTCAATTTCATTGTGGTAGGCATATTGCCCGGTTCGGTCATGATCAACACTATAGCCTTCCAACCAGTGCTGGAAGGGTATGATCATCCTGTGCGTGTAATCGCCCCTGTTGGTGAAGTCCAGGAGATACAGAAGCGACAGGTTCGACAGGGACAGGATGGCAGCCTCCACGGCGGTCTGGGTCACCAGCAGTGGTTTGTAACTGGAGTAGTACCAGGTGACAATCTGTGCCAGAAAGGCTGAAGGTTTGACCCAGTAATTATTGAGCTGTTGATCAACCGCTGCGGCATGAGCCTGCATCAATGTGCCATGGATAGCCTGGATCAGGTCTGATTCGGACACGCCAACGGCATTGGCATAAGGTGCCAGGGTATCCTGAACATTGGTCAGGAATGCTGCCGTCCTGCGGCCGTTTTCAAAAGCAATATCGTCAAGAATGTAGTTGGCGATGACAGCCGCTGCATACTCCTTCATGCCGGCAACAGATTCTTTCATACCCGCCTGGCTGGTTACGGACACAGGAGTAAAGGTATTTTCTATGAATTCCTCAACCCACTCGTCGGACAGCATCTGGACAACCTTCTTGAACTCAGGCACCCTGACAGCATGTCTATAACCAAGGAAGTGCTCAAATTCATCCACTGTCTGATAACCGTCGACACCTCTGACGGCCTTCATGTAGCTCTCAAGTTCAACCTTGCTGATCAGACCTTCACGCAGCAGAGCAATAGTCTTTTTACCACCGGCAAAACGGGTAGCCAGATATTCCGGGAAGCTTTCCAGGTTCCGAGGTTCATACTCGATGTAGTGAATGGCTGTTTTGCCCATGGCGTAAACGACATCGTCGTATTCTTGAGCCCCGTTTTGCAGCTGATGCCTGATCTTGAAAACCAGTCCCTGGACTTTTGACAGAACCTTCGGAGGCTGAAGTTTTAAAGCCCCGGAAGAGAGGGTCGGAAAGGTCGTCTTCAGGCTCTTGAAGACTTTCACAATCCGATTGGCCTGATCAAACGTCAAACCTTCTCCGACCAATGCCCTGAGGCGAACCGGTGCAAGTTCATCGTCAAAATCGAAAATTGTGAAATAGGGTACTTTCTTACCGTTTTCTACTGCTAATTCTGCCAAACCCATTGCGGCTTCCAGAGCTTGTTTCTTGAGAGAGTGATCCTGCATGAAGTCGTGCATATCGGTCAGAACTTTTACCTGCCACGGTGTGAACTGGAAGGGACCGCCTTCATTTTCGACGGCTTGCTCTGCCGCCTTCAGGACTTCCTTTAATTTCTCTATTTTCGCTTTCCTGACTTCTATTTCTCTGTTGAGACTGTGCAGCTTGTGGGTCATTTGCAGGATCTTCCCGCCAGTGCCATCATCTCCGCCCAGTTGAACCTGTTTGTTTCTCAGGTTATTAACCCGTTGTTCATGGGTTTCAGAAGTGTCTGGTTTAAGACCCACGGCTTCTTCAGTAGCGTCAAGAGCTGTTTTATGGAAATCCGTCAGAGTATCTTTAGCTTTTGATAAAGCTTCACTTTTCTGCTCCAGGACTAAACCCAGCGCAGTTATCTCTTTGTTATGTGCAGTTTTATCCTGCTCTTCGAAGTCTCCAAAATCGATAATCTCCTGTTTTTTATGATCCAGTTTTTCTTGTGCATTACTCTCTTCAAACTGTGCATGGTTCACTTCCATACTTTTGCTGTCGTAATCTTGCAGGAATTGTGTGACCAGAGTGTACTTTTTTCTGGCTAAAGGCAGCTCGGCCAATGCTTCCTCGAATATACCGGCTTCGTCCAGACCCTGATTATCTTTACAGCTTGTAAATACCTCGTGTTTGCCACGAAGGGCATGCAGTTTGCGACGAACACCTGTCAGCTCACTTTCCGCTTTTGCCAATGCTCGTTTAGCATTGGCTTTCTCACGATCAAGAACGTATCGCGGTTTGGGCCCAAGGCGCGCGATTTGCTTGTCAAGCTCATTTTCAATGGTTGCGATACGGACATTAACAGCAGACTGACCGGCATTGAAAATTTCTTCGAGCAGTCCATTGAGCTTTGCTTCAATCAGAATGTTCTGGTTGTCGATAGTGGCATCATCTTTATAGTTCTCAATCTTGAGTTGATGGGCCAATTCATTGTTTCTGGCTCTTCTGACACCTACATCGTCATAAGCTTCGTGTACTTCATCCATTAATGCCTGAACTCTGGCCTTCAGAGCTTCCTTCTGATCATACAGTTTGCTATCTTCCCCGAATGCCAGATTCAGATCTCTGGCCAGTTTAGCAGTGAAAGCCTTGCCTCTTTCTGTGGCAGCAACGTTTTCATGAGGGTAGATGCTCAGCTCGTCCTCTATGGCGCCAAGCAGACTTGTCTGTTGATCTCTGGCGAACTTATCCAGGTAGGAATCTTCGACTTTATAGGTAAGAGTCCCCCGAAGCTTATTGTGTTTGATATCTCTCTTGTTCAGTGCTGTGCTGTCTCCTTTCCAGAGGGTTTGATCTATCTGATCCAGCAATTTTTCTGAGACATCATTGCCTTCAAGTATTGAATAAATCCGGGCAAGCCTTTCTGCTTCTCCATCCTCTTTATTGAATTTGATGTTGAGTATTGTTTCTATGGCTTCCAGCAGATCGGTGAGTTTTTCTCTGGCTCGCATGTCCGGGTCTTCGACTTTATGGCGAAGGTTTACAAGAAGCATAGTGCGTTTGTATTCCTTCTCGTCCAGATCCGTAGTTTTGCCTTCATATGCCCATCGGATGTTACCTATTTCTTCCAGTGACTCATCCAGTATTTCTTCTGATAGCGCATCGCTGTCAAGAGTTTTCATGACCACTTCGAGTCTTGCTATTTTGTTGTCCTCTTTATTGGCTTCGATGTCGAGTATTTCTTCTGCGACTTCCAGTATGTCCAGGGCCTCTCTCTCTGCCTGCTGTCTGGCGTCTCTGATATTTTCCTGCATATTTTCAGAGATGTACCGGCGACGGAGATACACATCTTCTTTTTCATCAAGGTCACGTATCTCAAGGGCTTTTTCTATGACGCTCAGTGTCTCAAGTACTTCAGGTCTGGCTTTGGGGTGGCCTGGTGTTTTAATGTCATCCAGCTCTTCTTCAAGCTCTGCTAGCCTGAGGAGTTTGGTAGATACCCTTGTTTCCAGCGCCCTGTCTTCTGATGTGTCGTCTTCATCAGGCTCAATATCAAACTCTGCTGCCATTTCACTATTGGGAGTGTTTGTGGCTTTTGCTCTGGTAGCAAGAAGTTGTTTTTCGAGCTCCGGAATTCGTTTATTATCCTGCTCAAGTTGATCCACCGAGTTTTTCGTCTCTTCCAACTCCTGACGAATCTTTTTAAGCTCATTCACAACTGGTTGATTGAGTCCAACGGCTCTCAGTTTTTCCTCAAAATGGGTCATGGCCATTGTCCCTGTGCGTTGAAATGCTTCGTTTAGCTCGGCGAGCATGGCCTCTCTTACCTGCAGTTTTTCCAGCTTGTGCTCCATCTCAAGCAGCTGTTCGGCAAAGACGCCAGCGACTTTGGAAGCAAAGCTGCGGTCTGCGTCAAAAGAATCGTCAAAAGGATCGCCGGACATTTTGGCGATAACAGACATAATTTCATGAATATTTTGAATAAACTTCCGGTTAGTCAGAAAATTTCTAAGTATGGGTTTGAAGCCAAAGTGTTCTGTGAGTTGAATATGCATCCAGGTTGGCGTGATGAACGACGACGTTAATTTGATGTGCGTTCTGGTGATTACAAATCCATCTTCCTGATCTGAAGTAGCGCTGGTTAATGCCTGCAGGATATATTCATAGTATATAAGCGAGGCCAGTGTATCTTCGTATTCATCCGTCGGTTTACCACCTTCGTCAAGTCTGGTAATGTGCTGCGCAGCTAACTCCTCCAGCAGCGCCAGCTGCCGACTTCGAATGACGTATTGGTAGCTTTTGAACTTGTCTTTTTTAACCAGTGCTATTGTTTCAGGAGTAGGTCCATTGTCGTAAAATCCTTCCCAGATATCATAGAGACCCTCCACAAAAGCGATATCGGTTGGATTCTGCTTCTGACCATGAAAAACAATAATCTCCCCCTCAGCCACAGTCACTTCCAGTTTTGGATAATCCTCAGGTACAGGATAGACCTGTGTGTCATCCTCGACGTGTACTACATAGCCGACGGGTTTATAGAATGACAACAGATCTTCCAGAGCTCCCTGTTGTAAATCTTTCCCAAGAACATGAACCTGGGTATAGGCAGAGGTAGCTGCTGCTAAAAGCGTCTCATCATTGACAAAGATTGATTGACCCAGACGCTGCAGCTCAGGGGGCTGGTCGCTGGAAACGATGAGACGCATGAAGGTGCGCCCTTTCACTTCAACCTGGTCTACTTCAAGGTTGGCAAGGACAACATAGTGATCAACTTCGCCAAGGTTTCCTGCTCTTTCATTCACACCTTTCAGCACTCCGACCAAGTGTTCGGGGCTGGCAATTTTCGTAAATGGTTCTAATGTATGATTGTCGCCTAATTGAGAGCGCACAGCTCCAATTGAATCCTTATGGGTCATTCTGTCTCTGACTTCGATGAGTAGTTTATTTTCTGAAAAATTATGGGTGAACCTGAAAACTGCCTCATTACCTACCTTGAGGACTTTGGTGTACTTCTGAGCAATGTCATTGTCGTCTGTTTCAAACAGATCAACAGTGGAAACGCCACCGTCAATGCCAGAAAGAACGTCTGTGAAGCCCTTGGAAGGAATATCGTAGTCGGCTCTGAATTCAGCTCGATCGGGGTAGGTGGTTGTAAAGGATTTGGTTATTGGCTGCTGGTCATCACCTAAAGTTGGCTTAACTATGACCTCACTCTGGATGAACTCCGTATGTCCATTGTCCTGAATAACGATAGATTTTGTCTGTAGCCTGCGATCGGCCAGTGCCTGTGTAGCAATGATGGAAGAGCTGATAGTAATGGCCACTGCAAGGCTTAATGCATTGGGGTGAGCATGTGTCATTTTACTACCTCAGAGCTGAGTACTTTGATTACCGTGAAAAGTGATTGCCACACCAGGCAAGGAGGCAACTTTCAGTCACTCATGGCTGTCAATCGCTCACTGTTAAGCTGTTGAGTGAATTTAGTTCACAGCGGCCAATCTGGTAAGCTGTTGAGCGAATTTTGCTCGAACTGACAAAGTCCAATGTCAGTAAAACTGAATTGTTTTTTCAGCCGGGGAATAACGTCGTTGCTTATAGCAGGGTTTAATCGATAGCCTGAACCGGAAGAAACCATTATGTATCCTTCTATGATTGGTTTCTTTTGGGTAGCTATGGGGGGCATCCACTGATTTTTAGCATTAAAGTTCGTCGCGGGTATTCTTATCAGGAGTGAACTTCTCAAACCTGTAATCAGCATTGCAGTTTTCACGGCAGCTGGTGTCTTCTCAGGTGCTGTAGTCCTTTTGGCTCTACTATCAATTCATAGAAGGCTCCCAGAGTATAAGAGTAAGGAATACTTTCAGCGTGGGAGAATGACCATTTAGGTACATTTTCCCTGAAGTATTTCTCCCAGCCATGCTTATAAATCTTCATGGTGCGATCACGTCGTTCACGGAACTGAAGATAATGCTCGTTCCGCGTCCAGCCATGCATCACGTTGTTTGCTTTAACACGGTTCGCATACTGTTCATCCGTTTCATTGAAGCGTTGAGGCGTAGCAATAGCAGTACGTTTCACATAGTCCGTTTCCGTTTCACTCACGCCTCTCCAGCGGTTGATCTTGTCAAGACTACGTCCCAGGGGCCCACCCAGCCATTGAGTGAGCATCTTGTTGTCGTTCATAAAGAAGTCGAAAGTGAGACTTGACGCCAGCG
>NZ_JAHHPR010000663.1:0-1614 GCF_024606255.1 Endozoicomonas sp. SESOKO3 | reverse complement strand
CAATGCCCACTTCACGCTGAGTGACAATGGATTTGCCATGTTGATGAATAAATTCAATCGGGTCTTCAATACTGATTATGTGCCCGCAGGCATGCTCATTCCGATGCCCGATCATCGCCGCAAGAGAAGTAGATTTGCCGACACCGGTCGCCCCGACAAAAAGCACCAGACCACGCCGGGCCAGCGCAAGGTCTTTGATCGTCTTCGGCAACTTGAGCTGGGCCAGCGTCGGAATCTCAGTCTCAATCCTTCTCAATACCATGCCAGCCAGATTTCGCTGATAGAAGGCACTGATACGAAAACGACCGATTGTGGACGCTGAAATCGCAAAGTTGCATTCATGCTCCCGATTAAATTCAGCTTTCTGATCCTCATCCATAACACCGTACACCATATCCCGTGTCATGGTGGCTGTAAGAGGCTCCTTGCTGACAGGAACGATCCTGCCATTGAGTTTAAAACTGGGGGGAAAGCCAGCCGTGATAAACAGGTCAGAGGCCTTCTTTTCGGCCATCACTTTGAGTAAGCGGTTAATATCCATAGTCAGAAGTTTTCCGGGTCCCGGGCTTTTTCCTGGGCCACATCTCTGGCAATCTGGCCTTTTCTCACCAGCTCATGGAGGCACTGATCCAGTGTCTGCATGCCAAGGGAACCGCCGGTCTGGATAGCAGAGTACATCTGGGCAATCTTGTCTTCGCGGATCAGGTTACGGATAGCGGAAGTACCGATCATGATCTCGTGGGCTGCCACACGTCCGCCACCGTTTTTCTTGAGCAGAGTCTGGGAGATAACCGCCTGCAGTGATTCTGAAAGCATCGAGCGCACCATGGCTTTTTCTGCTCCCGGAAATACGTCCACCACACGGTCAATGGTCTTGGCTGCGGAGGTGGTGTGCAGGGTTCCGAAAACCAGGTGTCCGGTTTCTGCAGCAGTCAGGGCAAGACGAATGGTTTCAAGGTCACGCAGCTCCCCCACCAGAATAATATCGGGGTCTTCACGCAGTGCTGAGCGCAGTGCGTCGCTGAAACTGTGAGTATCCCTGTGAACTTCCCGCTGATTTACCAGACATTTTTTCGACGTGTGGACAAATTCAATGGGATCTTCGATGGTCAGTATATGCTCATACTTATTGTCATTGATAAAATCCATCATGGCCGCCAGACTGGTACTTTTACCGGAACCTGTAGGACCGGTCACCAACACCAGACCCCGGGGCTTCAGGGCAATATCCTTGAACACCTGACCCATGCCCAGATCTTCCAGGGAGAGCACTTTGCTGGGGATAGTTCGAAATACGGCACCGGCTCCGCGGCTCTGGTTAAAGGCGTTGACACGAAAACGGGCGACCCCGGGAACTTCAAAGGAGAAGTCCGTTTCCAGCTTATCTTCGTAGTCTTTTCGCTGTTTGTCGTTCATGACGTCATAGATCAGGCTGTGAACTTGCTTGTGATCCATAGGAGGCAGGTTAATCCGGCGAATATCTCCGTCTATACGAATCATAGGCGGAAGGCCAGCTGAGATGTGAAGATCCGAAGCGCCTTGCTTATAACTGAAAGCCAGCAGTTCGGTTATGTCCATGAATTTCCCCCTGAAACCCGGACGCAGGTAAAATAG
>NZ_JAHHPR010000662.1:0-1587 GCF_024606255.1 Endozoicomonas sp. SESOKO3 | reverse complement strand
CGCCACTGCGATTGCCCGACAGGGTACTGATTTCCTGCACCAGACGCTGGTAGTGTCGGTTCATTTCCGTATTCTTCAGTCTAGCTGTCACGTGTCGTTCAGTTTCTGCCTTGCCTGCTTCAACGTCGTTTTGCTCACCTCCGGTCAGACTGCTCAGGTAATTCAGCAGCCGTTGCCCCGTGCGAATGATCCTGTTCAGAAAGGGTAGAGTTTCATTACCTCCATCGACTCTGTCGGCCACGGCCAATTCACTCTCTGTAATGTTCTCATTCAGTGAGCGCTTGCTACGTGGCTGTGGGGTGTCCACTTTGGCATCCACTTTGGCAAGAACGTCGCTCTTACTCAACACCTTGTTATTGACGATCAGGCGCTCAATGGTCTCGCCTTCCTCGCTGAAAAAATCCAGCACCCAAAGGTGCTTCTGTCGGGACGAATCTGCCGGCGCTGTGCCATTTTTTCTGTTCTTCAGCAGGCTATCATTCGGTGCGATAGTCAGGATCAGATCCTCACCCGCTTTCTGATAGTGCAACGTCTGGCAGGGATGGGTTTCAACTTCGAGCTGGTCAGCTTTGCCAGTGGCATTTGATAAATACCATTGGCCACCGTTATGGATACCATTGTCAGCAAAGCGGTAAATGGAGCTCTTTTCATCCATTACATACTGATGTCCGGGAACCGTTTTCTGTAGCAATGAATAACCAGACCCCAGCCGTTTATCAATAAACGTCTTGTCATCCAGAGCCCCGTCGTCCAGCTCCAGGCTGTCCGGCCAATCATTGGCATAGACAAGGTGAGGGTTGCGCCAGCTGCCAATCCTCACCAGAGGGTTCGCACCGGATGCCATCATTTTTATGCCTTCAGGCGATGGGAGATGCTGGTTGATGATCAGTTGATCAACGGCTACATCATTGGTTTGGTTAACCGTCGGCTTTGGTATGTCAACGACATAACAGTTCTGCCCCCGAACTTTCCTGGGTGGCTTGAGGGCCTGCGCCGCGTAAACAGCCTGGCCATCCCGGTAGATGGTTAGAAACCCACTGTCATCTATGGTCATGGCCAGGTGTTGACGAGGAGAGGTGAAAAATTGCTTGACCCTGCTGTGAAAGACACTGGTACCATGCGTTAGCCTGATCTCCAGTCCGTCATGTCTCTTCAGGTTCAAGCTGATGGCATCGGAGCCGTCAGCCCCGGCAAAATGAATCAGTTTGACCTCGGCTGGTGCTCGACTGTCGGGGGGGAAGATCCGTCGCACCCGGGCCGCCAGGATAAAGCGGCCGCCGGTAACCGGAGGGGGCATCAGGCGCTTCAAACCTGCCGGACAGTGAGCCTGATCACTTCTGCCCGTGGCATGGTGTGTATTCGGCGAACGCCAGCTTGCTGCCTGCAAATCGATGAGGTTGACACCGCTCAGGTGAACCCGGTTAAACGAAGAGCGAGCAAAGAATATCTTTACTGTTTCATTTTTTTCTGTACTTTCCTCTGCATTCTTCAGCTCCAGGCTAACAAGGTTATTGCCGGGGCCGGGGTGTACACTGGCACCACTGCTTTTGAGGTGGAAAATATCATTTCCCGAATCCCCGAACAGCC
>NZ_JAHHPR010000007.1:0-3909 GCF_024606255.1 Endozoicomonas sp. SESOKO3 | reverse complement strand
GACGTTGCCCGGAAATACACCAAAGTCCTGAAGGTGGGTAATGAGGGGGTCTTCAAGTTTACCCATAATCTTGCAGATGAAGCATTGGTCATCCAAGTCAGAAACGGCATGACCCATCAGGATTCAATTAAGGCTGTTCGAAGTCAATCGGGTGACATCCAACCACTTGAACCGACAACGAAAGTCGCCAGCCCCGAACATCTGGCTGGGGTACTAAAAGGAGCCCATGAAAGAGCAGGAAGCCTTGGCGAAGCTGATCACTATGTTGCCCTTGCCACCATGAAAGTAGGCAAAGTTGAAGTGAACGAGCGTACTTTTATGCGCCTTATTGCTGCAGGCGATAAGCTCCCTGAACTGCAGCGACTGGGTCAGTCGCTCTTTGTCAATGATGAGGCTCTTTTCGCACTAGCCACCTCTGCCTATACCCAGGTTTATCTTCTGGGAGAAGGTTTACAAAAGGTAGCCCTGAATACTCTCGTGCTCTGCCATCAGCCTGTTGGCTATGTAGTCCACGTCGAGGATGTCACACAGGCTTATCCTGTGCCTGAGGGTTATCCAAAACTGGAAGTGACTGAGGCTCCGGGGGAGATTATTGTTTTCCGTGGTCAGAAGCAGAATCTGGCCGATATTGCTTTTGTGGAGAGCCTCTATAACCCCTGGAAAAAATTTGGCGGTAATGATAATAAGCACATTGCACAGGTTAAAAAAGACAAGGTCAAAAGCTACCAGTACGTTATTCGAAGCAGACAGATGGCGCTACTGGAGGGGTTCTCTAATGAGCTAGCCCTACAACACCATGCTGAACTTTTACATGATAAACTGGTGATGCTTGCTTACTATGAATCTATTCAGCAGGCATTAACCACTGCTGCTTCATATGGAACCGATGAATTTGAACTCACAGCAGAACACATCGGAGCCGTGTTATCGGTCATCACGCCAGGCTGGATGTTGGTTCAATTCGAAAAACTCTTCAGTTTCAAACCCGCACTCAGAGATCTTCTGACAAGTCGGCATTTTTTTCAGAATGTTCAAAAAGGTACAGACGTTATCAGCAAACTGATGCAGCGCTTTGCTTTCGGAGAAGACACAACGTTTGTTAAAAAAGCCATTGGTAACATGGCCCGACAGCATCTTGAATTGGAAAACACGCTGGAAGAGCCGCAGGGATCCGAGGCCTTTCAACAATATCTTCAGCAACAGAACACCAGAAAAGATGCTGAAAAAGCAACTGAAATCAAAGACCGCTACGCTACCATTGCCGCACATTTAAACATTCAGAATTTTAATAGCAATGAAGATGTTGATGCTCAACAAGAAAGCCTGCTTGCAAAAATTAAAACAATGATTGCCCAAAAAGAACTCCACTCTCACAGAATTCGAACAATAAATGAACAACAGGATCTGAAAAATTCTGACATCATCACCGCACCAGGCCAGTCCAAAGCCATGCCTGAAGTACTTGAGACACTTCGGGCCATGGAAAGAGTTTTGGGAGATAAGAGTCACATCGATGAAAGGGACGATGTGTATTTCAATCGTCAGCTCGTTTCTGAAGACATACATCTATACGTCAGTGAAGCCAGACAGCGGGAAGAGGCACAGGTCTGGATCATACTGCAAATGCTGGAAGACAGACTCAGCATCAGTGTCAGAATCGGTGAAAGTGATAGCAAAGCAGCAAAACTGGCAAGGGTTCGTGCACGACTTGATAGCGGTGATGTCTCAAAGGACGAGTTGGCTGACATGCACAGACTCCTCCGCGTTGCAACTGACAGACTCGCTCCGGAGGGAAGCCCGATGCAGATGGACGTCTTGGTCTCTGGCATTCGTGATCTTCTCAACTTTTTAATCGAAGAATCGGATCAAAGAGCCAGGAAACGACAGACAAATCATCTTATCGCCCTGGAGGACGCACTGAATATCTCCCCTCATGAAAATCCCGCTGCTAAAGAAAGAGAAAAAATGTTCATAGCTAAACTGGCCAGTGATCTGCAGATAGGGTTTGCTGACGATGCCAATCTGTTTGACCAGCAGCATGCTCTAAGAGACCGAATTCAGGAATTAAAGGAAGAAGTAAACGAAACTTATGACGATGAGGGTGTCAAAAGAATCAGAAATAATCAAATTGCTGATCAACTCAACATTAAGAACTATAGATATCACGCCACTATAAACGAGCAAAACAGTCTAATTAAAGCAAAACTTGAAGACTTGGACGAAGAAGTGTTCAAAGCGGGTCAGCCTGAGGTTGATGAGCGTATTGCAGCCATTGAAAATGAGCTGGACAGGCAAATGCCTCGCCTTGGACCTAAACCCCGATTCGTCCTTGATCGTGATGTTGCCACGGCAAGACGAGCAATTAAAGAAGCTGAAAGTGAGCTGGCAGCCATTTATCGCAATCTGAAAAGGCTTCGAGGTACAAGCCTGGTATATGAAGGGAACCCTGACGACCTCCAGGATGTCTCAGATGAAGAAAGCATGGTTCTCAAGCAGGGAATGAAAGAAGTTCAGATCGAGTTGGGTCTGGCTTCAAGTGACGAGCAAACCACTGAAGAGCGAGTGAAGAACATCAGGCATTTCCTGCTGGAATGCAGTGCAGAAAAACGAGATAAAATCCTTGAGGAACTGAGAGTCAAATCAAGTCTGAACATCCATATGATAAATGACCTTGGTTCAGAGGAAGCATCTGATTACTTAATTGCCATTGCACGCTATGCAGATTCTGCTGGTCAGTACGAAGTCGGCGAAGCATTAGGTAGACTGCTTCATAGCAGGAAAAGGTACATTCAGATCACAGACTTCCTGCGTGAACACGACGATGCGCTTCTTGAAGCCATCGAAAAAGACGTGGGTCTTAAACCGGCCCCTGCTGACACCCATGAACAACGGCTTAATGCCCTGAGAAAGAGACAGGTAGAATATGGTGGGAATGATGGTTATGGTGGCACTGTCCGGCATCTGATTCAGGAACAGGCAGATCTGCAAGATGAGATTGAGTTCAGAAAAGCAGACATTGAGAGAATGAAGCGAGTCCTGAAGGCTGCAGAGCAAGCCGTCGAAAGTGACTCTGGTCCCTTCCAGTACACGCCGGAACAGGTAATGGTTCTGAGCACTATCAACAATTTCATGCAGCAGCACCCTCTCAAAAAACAAGCTCTGGAAGCCGCCATTGGCCTGAAAGAAGCGGCAAGAGAAGGCGGCAAGAAAGCACCGTTGCTTTCGACTTTCGATTTTAACAATGAATTTGCAGCGATTCGCATGCAGGCACTGGTCGGGGATAAACTGACGATTGAACAGGCCAGTCGGATGGTGGACGTTTTCAAGAGCCTGAAGATCTTCCCGGAATCCCCCCTCATGCCTATGCAAGATCGACCCTGGAGTGCTATCAAAAATGTCGAGGAACTGGCGGGTTGGGCCTTGTACTACGTGGAAACAGGAGCCCAACAATACGACGACGTCATTCGCGACATGGGCAAAACAGCCATTCACTTCGTCGAGCATGAACAAGGGGGCCTGAAAGACTTCCCGGAATACTTCGCCAGCCATTCTGCCAGTGGTAACAGGATAATCACTTTGCTCCGTGAAGGTCTGATCAGCAGGGTTGAACTTGAGCACTACATAAAGGCCGTCAGAGGTGTCGGTGTTTATACGGCAATGGGCGAATTTGAACTCTTTGTTGGCAGCAAGCACGGTGTCCGTTTGCCCCAGTTCAGGAGGGTTGTCCAGATGCTGTCCGATAAGGGTGCTGAGGAATTTATGCAGAGCGCCTTTATTCCTGTGACCGTGACTGCAACCGGCCCGACAGGTATGAAAGAGTCTGTTGCCGGTATAAAAGAGTACGCAGCGGCTACCATCGCCAACTACGTGCTTGATGATATTGCCTTTGAAAATGGCCGCAGGACGGCA